>NZ_OY759866.1 GCF_963662805.1 uncultured Cohaesibacter sp. | reverse complement strand
TGGGAGGAAATCATGAAAGTTAAAGTCAGCGCTCTGCTGAGCGCCTGCGCTATTGCTGCGCTTGCAACCACAGCTAATGGCTGAAGAAAACCATCACTGTTGCCACCGTGAACAACCGGCGACATGATCCGCATGCAGGGTCTGATGGAAGACTTCTACGCCAAAAATCCGGACATCAAGGTCGAATGGGTCACGCTCGAAGAGAACGTTCTGCGTCAACGTGTCACTCAGGACATCGCCACCAAGGGCGGTCAGTTCGACGTGATGACCATCGGCACTTATGAAGTTCCGATCTGGGGTGCTCGCGACTGGCTGGTCAGCCTCAACGACCTGCCGGAAAGCTATGACGTCGACGATCTTCTGCCCGCCATTCGCGGTGGTCTGACGATCGACGGCGAGCTTTATGCCGCTCCGTTCTACGGCGAAAGCTCCATGGTCATGTACCGCACCGACCTGATGGAAAAGGCCGGTATGGAAATGCCGAAGGCTCCGACGTGGGACTTCATCAAGAAAGCAGCCGAAGCGATGGACCAACAAGGACACCGGTGTCTTCGGCGTCTGCCTGCGCGGCAAACCCGGTTGGGGTGAAAATATGGCGTTCCTGACCGCCATGTCCAACTCCTTCGGTGCCCGCTGGTTCGACGAAAACTGGAAGCCCCAGTTCGATACGGAAGAGTGGAAGACCACCCTCGAATTCTATCTCGATCTGATGACCAAATATGGTCCTCCGGGCGCATCCGGCAACGGCTTCAACGAAAACCTTGCACTGTTCCAGCAGGGCAAATGCGGCATGTGGATCGATGCCACCGTTGCAGCCTCCTTCGTCACCAACCCCAAAGACTCCACCGTTGCTGACAAAGTCGGTTTCGCACTGGCTCCGGACAACGGACTTGGCAAACGCGGCAACTGGCTGTGGGCATGGAACCTCGGCATTCCGGCTGGCACCCAGAAGGAAGCTGCCGCCAAGAAGTTCGTCGAATGGGCAACCTCCAAGGAGTATCTCGAGCTCGTAGCGTCCAAGGAAGGCTGGGCAAACGTACCTCCCGGCACCCGCACTTCTCTTTATGAGAACCCGGAATATGCCAAGGTACCATTCGCTCAGATGACGCTCGACAGCATCAATTCTGCAGACCCGAAAAACCCGACTGTGAAGCCGGTTCCATATGTTGGTGTGCAGTTTGTCGCCATTCCTGAATTCCAGGGTCTTGGCACCGCTGTCGGTCAGCAATTCTCCGCAGCTCTTGCCGGTCAGCTCGACGCTGATCAGGCTCTGAAAGCCGCTCAGACCCTGACCGAACGCGAAATGATGAAGGCCGGTTACATCAAGTAACCATACTCCCTCCCGGGACGGGCCGGTCAGTCTCCACACGACTGGCCCGTTTTCCGCCTTCACCTGAAGGCAACTCTACAACTTGTCAGGACAAAGCCATGGCCACGAAGCATTCGAAGGTGGCGGCGAGGCTCATGATCTCCCCCGCAGTCTTGTTGTTGCTCGGCTGGATGATCGTTCCCTTGTCGATGACGCTCTACTTCTCCTTCCTGCGCTACAATCTCTTGATGCCGGGAATGGAAGAATGGACGGGCTTCACCAACTACAAATTCTTTCTAACGGACCCGGCCTTTTTTGCGGCGCTCTGGAACACCCTTGCCCTCGTTCTCGGTGTTTTGCTGGTGACCGTGATTGGCGGCGTGGGGCTGGCCCTGCTGCTTGATCAGCCCTTCTTCGGACAGGGCATCGTGCGCATTCTGGTCATCGCCCCCTTCTTCGTCATGCCGACGGTGAGCGCGCTGGTCTGGAAGAACATGTTCATGAACCCGGTCAACGGCCTTTTTGCCTATCTGGCCAACTTCATGGGATTTGAACCCTACGACTTTCTCTCGGCGGCACCCCTTGCCTCGATCATCGGGATCGTCAGCTGGCAGTGGTTGCCCTTCGCAACGCTCATTCTTCTGACAGCGCTGCAGTCGCTTGATCAGGAGCAGCTCGAAGCTGCCGAAATGGATGGCGCAAAATGGGGCTCGCGCTTCTGGCACATCATGCTGCCGCATCTGTCGCGGGCGATCACGGTCGTCATTCTCATTCAGACAATCTTCCTTCTGTCGGTCTTTGCCGAAATCCTCGTCACCACCAATGGTGGTCCGGGTAACGCCTCGACCAACCTGACCTATCTCATCTACGTCCAGTCTTTGCTGCAGTTCGACGTCGGTGGCGGGTCTGCCGGAGGTGTGGTTGCCATCATCCTCGCCAACATCGTTGCGATCTTCCTGATGCGGATGATCGGCAAGAATCTGGAGGCCTGATCATGGCGCGCAAAGTCAAACAATCACGCAAATATCTGGTCACTGTCGTGGCCTGGATGATCGGGATCGCAATCTTCTTTCCCATCCTCTGGACCGTGCTGACGAGCTTCAAGACCGAAGCTCAGGCCATTGCCGATCCGCCCATCTTTCTCGGCTTCGACTGGACGCTGGAAAATTACATCACGGTTCAGGAGCGCTCGGACTACTTCAAGCACTTCCTCAACTCGGTCATCCTGTCGGTCGGCTCGACGGCCCTCGGCCTCATCATCGCGGTGCCTGCCGCATGGGCCATGGCCTTTGTGCCCGGAAAGCGCACCAAAGATGTCTTGATGTGGATGCTCTCCACCAAGATGCTGCCGCCGGTTGGCGTGCTGGTTCCGCTGTACCTGATCTTCCGGGACTTTGGCCTCTTGGACACCCGCATCGGTCTCGTCGTGGTGCTGATGCTGATCAACCTGCCGATCATCATCTGGATGCTCTACACCTACTTCAAGGAAATCCCCGGCGAGATCCTTGAAGCGGCCAGAATGGACGGTGCAACCCTTCGATCGGAAATCATCTATGTGCTGACGCCCATGGCGGTTCCCGGCATCGCATCGACGCTGCTGCTCAACATCATCCTTGCCTGGAACGAGGCCTTCTGGACCCTCAACCTGACGGCAGCAAAGGCAGCGCCCCTGACGGCCTTCATTGCCAGCTACTCGTCGCCTGAAGGGTTGTTCTACGCCAAGCTCAGCGCAGCAAGCACGATGGCCATCGCCCCCATTCTCATCATGGGCTGGTTCTCTCAGAAACAACTTGTCCGAGGCCTGACCTTCGGCGCAGTGAAATAGGTGTACAAATGGGACGCATTACACTCGATAAGGTGCGGAAGGCTTTCGGAGACGTTGAAGTCATCCCACCGCTGGACCTGACAATCGAAGACGGAGAATTCGTGGTCTTTGTCGGTCCATCCGGCTGTGGCAAGTCGACCTTGCTGCGCCTCATTGCCGGCCTTGAGGATGTCTCCGCTGGAGAAATCCGCATCGACGGTACAGACGCGACCGAAGTGCCACCCGCCAAGCGCGGACTGGCCATGGTCTTCCAGTCCTACGCCCTTTATCCGCACATGTCCGTGCGCAAGAACATCGCCTTTCCCCTGAGGATGGCGGGGCTTGACAAGGGTGAGCAGGACCGGCGCGTTAATGATGCCGCCAAGGTGCTGAACCTCACCGACTATCTCGACCGTCGCCCCGGCCAGCTTTCGGGCGGTCAGCGCCAGCGCGTTGCCATCGGGCGGGCCATCGTTCGCGAGCCATCGGCCTTCCTCTTCGATGAGCCACTGTCCAACCTCGACGCCGCTCTGCGCGTCGGCATGCGGCTCGAAATCTCCGAGCTGCACAAGCGCCTTGCCACCACCATGATCTACGTGACGCACGATCAGGTGGAAGCCATGACCATGGCCGACAAGATTGTCGTGTTGCAGGCCGGTGTCATCGAACAGGTCGGCAGCCCGCTTGAGCTTTATCGCACACCGCGCAACGTCTTCGTTGCCGGGTTCATCGGCTCGCCGAAAATGAACCTGATCTCCGGTGCTGAAGCTGAGAAACATGGCGCACACACCATCGGCATCCGCCCTGAGCATCTCGACATTTCCACCACCTCGGGTGATTGGGAAGGCACGGTCGGGGTCTCCGAGCATCTTGGCTCTGACACCTTCTTCCATGTCACGGTTGAGGGCTTTGCCGAACCCCTGACGGTGCGGGCCGGAGGAGAGGTTGCGCTTCATCACGGCGACAAAATCTATCTGACGCCGCAAATGACCAACCTGCACAAATTCGATGGCAGCGGGAACCGCATGGAATGACACGGCTTGATGGAAAAACCGCGCTGATCACGGGTGCCGCCCGGGGCATAGGTCTTGCATTCGCTAAGGCCTATATCGCCGAGGGCGCAAGGGTCGCCATTGCCGACATCAACATCGAGCGTGCGCGCAGCTCGGCGGCTGAGCTTGGCCCGGCTGCCATTGCGGTGGAATTCGATGTCACCCGGCAGGACAGCATCGACGCCGGAGTTCAGTCGGTTGTCGCCGAGTTGGGCGGTATCGACATCCTCATCAACAATGCCGCCATTTTCACCGCCGCGCCCATCGTCGAGATCGACCGGGCCGATTATGCTCGTGTCTTCGACATCAACGTCGCGGGTACCCTCTTCACCCTTCAGGCGGTCGCCAAGCACATGATCGAGCGCGGCAAGGGCGGCAAGATCATCAACATGGCCTCTCAGGCTGGACGCCGGGGCGAACCTCTCGTCGCGGTCTATTGCGCCACCAAGGCGGCCATCATTTCTCTGACCCAGTCTGCCGGTCTCAACCTCATCGAGCACGGTATCAACGTCAACGCCATCGCGCCCGGTGTCGTGGACGGAGAGCACTGGGACGGTGTGGACGCCTTCTTTGCCAAATATGAGAACAAGCCGCTTGGCCAGAAGAAAAGGGAAGTGGGCGAGGGGGTTCCCTTCGGTCGCATGGGCACAGCGGAGGATTTGGTCGGAATGGCCATTTTCCTTGCCAGCAGCGAAGCAGATTACATCGTTTCCCAAACCTACAATGTCGATGGGGGACAATGGATGAGCTAGGTCGGGCACGCATCGATCCTGGCTGAACAGAAAGATCTTTGTCCGGTCTATCCAGCAGCGAAAACGGCTGGTTGAGGCCTCAATTCTTCAGGCGACAGTCGTCGCGATAAACCAGCCGGTCGAGCCATGCGCTTTGCCGGAACGGGAAAGCTGTGCCTGAGGTCACCACTCACCCCTGCCGTGCTGCAGGGAAAGCAGAAGAAAAGCGAGGACCGTCATGGGAATCCAGTTGTCGAACGCAACCTTGAGTGAAGTGCCGGAATCTGTTGCAAGGCCGACCTATGACCGAGCGACGCTGACGCCGGGTATCGTGCATATCGGATTGGGCAATTTTCACCGTGCCCACCAGTCCTGGTATCTTAACCGTCTGTTCGAGCAGGGCTTCGATCATGACTGGGCCATCATCGGCGCAGGTGTCCGTCCCTATGACGCCCAGATGCGCGAGAAGATGAAGGCGCAGGACTATATGACCACCCTGATCGAGCTGGATCCAGAAGCCAAGTCCGCCGAAATCGTCGGCTCGATGATCGATTATGTGCCCATCGAGGAGGGCAATGGCCCGCTCATCGAGCAGATGGCCGACCCTGTCATCCGCATCGTTGCGCTGACAGTGACCGAAGGCGGCTACTATATCGACCTTGCCACCAAGGGCTTTGACGAAAACCATCCCGACATCAAGTATGATGCGGCCCATCCCGATCATCCGCGCACGGCCTTCGGGGCGATTGTTGCCGCCCTCAAGCTGCGGCGGGAACGCGGCATCGGTCCCTTCACTGGCCAGTCCTGCGACAACCTTCAGGGCAACGGCAATATCTTGCGCCAGACGGTGGTCTCGCTCGCCCGCCTGTCCGATCCTGATCTTGCCGACTGGATCGACAGCAATTGCACCTTCCCCAACTCCATGGTGGACTGCATCGTGCCGGCAACCGGCCCGCGGGAACTGGCCTTTGCCACTGATTTCGGCATTGATGACAAGGTGCCCGTCACTCACGAACGGTTCCGCCAATGGGTGATCGAGGACAATTTCTGCGCCGGACGCCCGCAGTGGGAGAAGGCCGGGGCGACCCTGTCGGATCGCGTGCACGATTATGAGACCATGAAGATTCGCATCCTCAATGGGGGCCATCAAGTCATCTCGGATATTGGGGAACTGTTGTGTGTCGAGACCATTTCCGGCTGCATGGCACACCCGAAAATCCATGCCTTCTTCAACAAGGTGGAATCCGAGGAAATCGTTCCTTACGTTCATCCGGTGCCAGAGTTTGATCCAGTTGACTATCAGGCCCTGATTGACCGGCGCTTTTCCAACCCCGAGATCGTCGACACCACCCGCCGCGTCGCCTTTGATGGCTCCTCCCGCCATTCCGGCTTCCTCCTGCCGTCGATCAAGGATGCCCTCGCAGCAGGCGGCCCCATCGACGGGCTGGCGCTCGCTTCGGCCTTCTGGGCACGCTATTGCCTTGGCACGCGCACGGACGGCAGCGTGATCGAGCCGAACGATCCGCTCTGGTCCGACCTCCAGCCTGTGGCCGAGAAGACCAAAACCGATCCATCGGCTTGGCTCGAGATGCGCCAGCTCTATGGCAATCTGGCCGACAACGAACGCTTCAGCGCTGCCTTCACCGGATGGATGAACAAGATTCATTCTGACGGCATCGAAGCCGCACTCGACGCCTATCTTGCGTAAGGGTCAGGGACCACTCCCCGTACCGGCCCGGGCCAACGATGCAGGATAGTCAAGCAGGCACGCAATCCTTGCCGATTGCGTGCCTGTTTTCTTGTGCCCAGAACTATCGACGCGCTATCTACGCGATAGAAGCCCTGCCTCAGATGGCGATGTCTTCGGAAAATTCTTCCACCAGTTCGTCGTCTGCAAGCACGATGGTCTGCGGTGTGCGTGTCCGCATCGGTGCGATGGGAACGAAGGTCGATTTGTCGTCGCTTTCCACCGCGTTGCGCTGAGTGAGACGCCAGAGACCGAAGAGCAGAATGAGAATGTGGGGTATGATGGTCGAAATGAACAGGCCATGGGGGCCAATCACCGACATCAGGATACCGCCGATCAGCGGGCCTATGATGGAGCCAATGCCGAACAGCAGCAACAATCCACCGCTGATCTGCATCCCGTCCGAGCCACCTGCATGGTCATTCGCATGGGCGACGAGAACCGGATAGAAGGTGAAAATTGCGGCACCAAAGACAGAGGCGTGGATGACAGCCGTCCAGGCATCGGATGGGGCCGCCAGCAGGAAGAAAAGATCGGAGATGATCGCAACAACGGCAATGCCGATGACCACGAGACGCCGGTCCATGTGGTCGGACAGATAGCCTACCGGGATCTGGGCAGCAGCACCTGCAAGGATCGAGGCACTGACGAACAGCGCGATACCAGAAAGATCAAGGCCGATATCCTTCCCATAAACGGCGGACAGTGTCCCGAAACTGCCGTTCGAGACACCGGTCAGGAGAACGGCCACCACAGCGATCGGTGAGTTGTGCCACAGGCCTTTCACATCAAGCTTGACCTGAGCGAGCGGTGTCGGAGCAGGAGACTTCGTCAGAGCAGTCGGCAGCAGTGCGATCACATAAAAGATCGAGGCAACGGTGAAAAGATGGAAGCTTTCGGCAGAGCCGACGGCGATGATCATCTGTCCGATGGTCGAAGCAAACAGGTTCACCATGGCGTAGGTGCCAAAGATCATGCCGCGCGTGTCGGTGTCGCTTCGCTCGACAAGCCAGCTCTCCACAATCATCGCAGCACCGGCAAAGGCAAAGCCCGCCATGGCGCGCAGAATGATCCAGGCAAAGGGAAAGACCACCAGCGAGGAGAGCATGACCGACAGGCAGGCAATCGATGCCATCACGCTGAAGGCACGAATGTGCCCGGCTCGCTGCACTATCTTGGGCACACTGATACAGCCCGAGACATAGCCAATGGCCCATCCTGTGCCGAGCAGACCCAACGACAGGCTCGAGAAGCCTTCGATCCCGCCCCGGACCGGCAAAAGGACACCGGTGAGGCCCCCTGCAAAGAAGAGAAAGGCAGAGCCGAGGAGCAGGGAGGCAATGGAGAGCAGGCTTCGGGACATGAAATAACTTTGGGAAATTCGTAGTCTGAAATCGAACGGGTGCGACAGCGCCGGCGAAGCTGCACTGTCGCACAAAGCGCTTATTGTGACAAGGTGACAGAGTTGGCGATTTTGGTTCCGTCCTGATCGTCATAGTCGATCGTGACGGTGTCGCCAGCTTCCATGTCCGGGAGCGCAACCTCTTCCGGAATGAGGAATTCCTGTGATCCATCAACGATGAGGACGGATGCCTCGAAATCGAATCCGTCAACCACACCGGTGTAGATATCGGCATACGCATAAGAAGCGAACAGGGATGCACCCGCCGCCAGAATTGGCAACAAAGCCTTGCGCATATGTGTTTTCTCCAAAGAAACCGAACAGGCTATCGGAGCGGCAAAAGCAGGCATTCCGATCTGTTCCGAGATCGGCCAATAGGCCGATTTCGACAGCACGGCAACCATGAACCGGGCGCGCTTCATTTTTGCCTTGTATAAGTCGCAATTCTGCGGCTTGCTATCTTTTGTTCGCGAAGTTTTTAGTTTGAGACAGACAGGGTGAGGTGTATAGCACCTGATTGCTCGGCATCCTGCCGCAACAAGCGGATACGAGATTGGGACCCACCCTTTGTTAGGAAGCCAAGCATGACAAGTCAGCTTCTCCAGCCTATTCTCATCCGCACCGCTCAGGCGGAAGATCTTCAACAGCTTCTGGCCCTTGAGAGCAAGTGCTTTCAGACCGACCTGATCAGCCGTCGGTCTTTCCGGTCTTTCATTAAGACCGACAGCTCGCGCCTGCTTGTGGCGGTGGACGAGCATGATCAGCTCCTCGGCTATGCGGCCATTCTCCTGCGGCTCGGCTCCTCTGTCGCCCGCATCTATTCCCTTGGCGTCGACCCGGATGCACAAGGGCGCGGCATTGGGGCTCAGCTCATCGGTGGTGCCGAAGCCATCGCCCGCGAGAACGGTTGCACCAGCCTGTCGCTCGAAGTGCGTACGGACAATGATCGCGCCATCAAGCTCTATGAAAAACACGGCTTTGAGCTTGAGGCCCAACTGCCCGCCTATTACGAGGACAGCGCCGATGGCGTGCGCTACACGCGCCTCCTCGACAGCATGCCGAGCGGCTCGGTTCCGGCCAACCGCACGCGTTTGCCGATCATTCTCGTTGACCGCCTCAAGGATCTTCCGACGGTGCCCGATGGCTGCCGCGTGATGACCGTTCGCGACTATCTGGCGCTGGAACACGGCGTGCCGGGTCGCCGCATCATCAACCTTTCGCGCTCTTACGAACCCCTGTCACTTGGCTATTATTGCAGTCTGCTCGCTGGTGCCCGCAAGGAACGCTGCCTGCCCGAAGCGGATGCCCTGCTAGACATCAACTGGAAGCGCATTCACAAGAATGCCCGCCTCAGTCTTCAGACCCTGCTCACGACGCGTGAGGGCGAGGACTGCCCGTCCTTCATCGAGATCTATTTCGGCCGCACTCCGGATAAACGTTTCCGCACCATGGCGCGTCAGGCCTTTGACCTGTTCCGCTGCCCAATCCTGCGCATCAACATCCAGCAGAGCCCGTCACTGAGGATCAAGGACATCGAGGCTGTGGCTGTTCATCGCCTCAGTGAGGATGCAATGCCTCAGTTCCTCACAGCGCTGAAGGCTTTTCTGAAGGGCAGCCTGCCCAAACCGGCGGTGCGCAAGCTTCCCTCAGCCGTTGTGGCGATCCTTGTCAATCCGGATGAGGAAAGCCCGCCGAGCGACGAGAAGGCGCTCCAGTGCTTTGTGGAGGCTGCCGACAGTGTCAGTGCGCGGGCGGAGCTGATCACGGCCAAGGACTATGGCCGCCTGCTCGAGTTCGATGCCCTGTTCATCCGCGAGACGACGGCGCTCAACCATCACACCTACAAGTTCGCCAAGCGGGCGCGCGGTGAAGGCATGCCGGTCATCGATGACCCTCATTCCATTCTCTGCTGCACCAACAAGATCTATTTGGCAGAACTGCTCAAGTCGAACCGCATCCTGACGCCTCAGACGGTGATTTACGACAAGCCGCGGATGAAGGAACTCGCCGCTTCGCTCGAGTTCCCCGGCATCGTCAAGATCCCCGATGGCTGCTTCTCGCGCGGGGTGCACAAGGTCTCTGGTGCCGAGGAATTTTCCGATCTCTCGCGGGATCTGTTTCGCGATACCGATCTTCTGATGATCCAGGAATATATGCCGACGGACTTTGACTGGCGCATTGGCGTGATCGACGGAGAGCCGCTATACGCCTGCAAATATTACATGGTCAGCGGCAACTGGAAGATCTACGAATATGAGAATGACGGTTCGGTCCAGTCCGGTGATTCCGAGACGGTGCCGATCTCCGAAGTGCCCAAGGCCGTGCTGGAAGTGGCATTGAATGGCACTCGCCTCATCGGCAACGGCTTCTATGGCGTCGACATCAAGGAGACCCCGTCCGGTCCGTGCATCATCGAGATCAACGACAACCCGAGCATCGATTACGGTATCGAGGATGCTGTGCTGGGACAGGATCTCTATCAAAGGGTGATGGCGGTTCTGGTCAGCCGCGTCGGCCGGATCATCGCCTGAGGCAGGCGACCAAGCTAGAGCTAGAGCATGCCGGTTTTTGCATGCAGGATGGCCTTGGCCATCAATTGTTCGGCCCGGGCGGGATCTCTCGTCCGGACCGCATCGACGATGGCGCGATAGTCGTCGATGACGGCGCTGGTTCCGTTCGGCATCAGGTCCGCCTTGGCCTGATCGATCCCCCGGCGATAGACCGAGAAGAGCGCGGCCTGAACCATATCTCCGAGCGAGGAGAGAAACCGGTTGCCGGACATGTGCAGGATCGAGGTGTGAAACTCGATGTTGGCGGCGGCAAAGGAAAGGGCATCCGCGGCACTCGCCATGAATTCGCAATGGCTGTGCAGGCGAACATAATCCTCGTTGGATGAACGGCTCGCCACCAGCCCTGCGGCAGCTGGTTCGAGCAGCAGCCGGATTTCGAACAATTCTTCTAGGAACGGCCCGGGTTTGCGCAAAGACGCATGCCACCTGAGGACATCCGCATCGAACATGTTCCAGTCGGAACTGGGCCGTACCCTTGTGCCGACCTTGGCCTTGGACTGCACCAGTCCCTTGCCCACGAGCGTCTTCTTGGCCTCCCGGATCACGGTGCGGGAGACGCCGAACATTTCCTCAAGATCAGGGTCGAGCGGAATCATTGTCCGTTCCGCATAGTCCCCCGACACGATGGCCATGCCAAGCTGCTCGACCACCTTTGACGTGTTGTTGAAGACCTGCTGGGACAAATCACCGGCAGTGGATAGGCTCATGATTAAGTCGCGAACTCTGTTGCCTGTCGTTTTCGTGCCGTCGTTGCCCAACCCAGACCCTTTTGCAGCATAATGAACGTGAACAGCAGGATGCCGATTACGATCTTGGTCCACCAGCTCGACAACGTTCCGTCAAAAACGATGTAGGTTTGAATGAGGCCCATGATCAGAATGCCAAAGAAGGTGCCGGCTACAAACCCGGTCCCCCCCGACAGGAGGGTCCCACCGATCACCACCGCAGCAATGGCATCCAGCTCAACTCCCACCGTGGCAAGCGAATAGCCAGCCGAGGTATAAAGGGAATAGACGATTCCGGCCAGACCTGCCAAGCCACCGGAAGTGGCATATATCAGAATGGTCGTCCGGGCAATGGGAACTCCCATCAACTGCGCTGCTTGGACGCCACCACCAAGGGCGTAGACATTTTTGCCAAACCGGGTCCGGTGCAACACCATCATCGCACCAATGAAGACGAGCAGCATCAGCCCGCCGATCAGGCGGAAGCGTCCACCCCCCGGAGCCTTCCAGTAGATTGACTGCAGGACGTCATAAAATTCGTGCGTGACGGGAACGGAATCCGTCGAGAGCACATAGGCAAGGCCTCGCATCAGGAACATGCCCGCCAATGTGACGATGAAGGGCGGCATTTCCAGATAATGGACGATGGCCCCCATCGCCGCTCCGAAAGCAATGGTGATCGCCAGCACCAGCGCGAACGCGGCAATGGGATGTATGGAGGTATCACGAAGGATCACCGCAAGAAACACCCCGGTGAAGGCGATCACCGATCCTACGGACAGGTCAATCCCGCCCGACAGGATTACAAATGTCATGCCGACCGCCGTGATGCCCAAAAAGGCGTTGTCGGTCAGAAGGTTTGCGACCACACGCGTTGAAAGCATGTTGGGAAATTGCCAGACGCACAGAAGATAGGCGATGAAAAAGGTCGCGATCGTCATATAGAGCGGAAAACGGGGAGAACGGATCATGACAGCTTTTCCTTTGCGACGCGCTTGTCTGCAACGACCGCGTCGTCGTTATGCGGCCCGGAACTAGCCCGGAACAGATAGATCGCATGACGAACGGACGGTGACTGGATAAAGAGAATGCAAATGATGAGCAGGGCCTTGATCACCAGGTTGAACTCCGGCGGCATGCCGGATAGCAGGATCACCGAGTTGACCGACTGGATGATCAGCGCACCTAGCAGAGACGCGACAATCGAGAAGCGTCCGCCGAGCAGGGATGTCCCGCCGACCACCACCGCGAGGATGGCATCAAGTTCCATCCAGAGGCCCGCATTGTTGGCATCCGCTCCCTTGATGTCGGCAGCAACCACGACCCCGGCCAAAGCGGCGCACAGCCCGGAGACCAGATAGACAGCGACAAGAAGAACATGGCTGTTGATCCCCGCAAGGCGCGAGGATTTCTCGTTGATGCCGATGGCTTCGATCAGCATGCCGAGCGCCGTGCGCCGAACCACCATGGTGACGAGAAAACCGATGCTGATCCAGATCAGGATCGGGGTCGGAATGCCGAAAATGGTCCCGGCACCGAGATGGATGAGACCGGGATCAAGAAAGGTGAGGATTGTCCCTTCCGTGATGAGCTGGGCGACCCCGCGCCCGGCGACCATCAGGACGAGCGTAGCGACGATGGGCTGGATTCTGAGGATCGACACCAGCACCCCGTTCCACAGGCCACACATCAGACCGGCACAAAGGGCAGCAAACAGGGCGACCGTCCAGTGGTTGCCGTCCGAGACGACAGAAGCCGCGACCGCTCCCGCGATGGCCATCACTGCACCGACCGAAAGGTCGATGCCCTTGGTAGCAATCACCAGCGTCATGCCGATGGCCAGCAGAGCCGTGGGTGCGCCACGGTTCAGAACGTCGATGAGGTTGCCGAACAGGCGTCCGTTCTGAAACTCGATGGAGAAGAAACCCGGGAAAACCAGAAAGTTGAGCAGCAGCACAGCCGCCAGAATGACCAGCTGCGGAGAGATGCGGCGGAAGGTGTCAGAGATCATGATCTGGCCTCCTCATCGGCGATACATTTGACGATGGAATCAATTGAAATCTCGTCACCCTTGAGTTCGCCCACCTGTCGCCGGTCACGCATGACGATGATCCGGCTCGAATAGGCCATCAGTTCCTCAAGCTCGGAAGAGGCGACGATCAGCGCCATGCCGTGGGCCTGAAGAGACTGGATGAGCTCGATGATTTCCGCGTGGGCACCGACATCGATGCCGCGTGTCGGCTCGTCAAGGATGAGAATGTCAGGCTCGGTCGCCAGCCAACGGGCCAGAAGGGCCTTTTGCTGGTTGCCGCCCGACAACAGCCGGATTGGCATGTCGAGGCTGGCAAGGCGAATGTCCAGCCGCTTGACATAGCTCTCGGCAATTTCCTCCGCCTTGGCGCGTGCAATCGGTCGGCTCCAGCCACGACGGGCCTGCAGCGACAGGATGATATTCTCGCGGACGGACAGATCGCCGACGATGCCGTCGGTCTTGCGGTCCTCCGGGCAGAGCCCGAACCCGAGCCGGATGGCTGCACGGGGGCTGTCGATCTTGACCGGCTCTCCCCTGAGAGTGGCCTTGCCCCGATCAGGGGAAATGTCTCCGAAGATGACATGGGCGGTTTCACTGCGTCCCGACCCGAGAAGACCCGCAAGGCCCACCACCTCGCCTTCGTGAAGCTCCAGATCAAATGGTTCGATTGTGCCGCGCCGGCCATAATTTTCGAGCTTGAGCAGGGAAGCGCCGCGCTCCGATTTCGCGCGCTCCTGTTTGGCAGCCTGAAGCTGTCGACCCAGCATCATCGTGATGATTTCTGTTTGCGAGACTTCGCTGAGTACGCGGGTGCCAACCACCCGCCCGTTCCGGAGCACAGTGGCCCGGTCGGAAATCTCGAAGACCTGATCAAGGAAGTGCGTGATAAAGACCACCGCAAGTCCGCGGTCGGTCAGTTTGCGCACAACGGAGAAGAGAAGGTCGATTTCCTCGCGGTCAAGGCTTGCCGTCGGTTCATCAAGAATGAGAACCTTGCCCGCCAGTTCAACGGCGCGAGCGATGGCGACCACCTGCTGGATTGCAATCGAGTAGCTCGACAGCAGCATCGAAGGATCGATGTCGAGCCCGAATTCATGGAGGATTTCCTTGCTTCGGCTCATCATCGTCTGATTGTCGAGAAAGCCGTAGCGGGTGGGCTGCCAGCCCAGAAACAGGTTTTCCGCAACCGTCAGGTTGGGCAGGAGGTTGACTTCCTGATACACCGTGCCGATACCGCAGGCGAGGCTGCTCTGCGGGTCGCGGGGATTGATCTCCGCGCCGTCCAGAACAATGGTGCCCGAATCCCGTTTGTAGGCTCCGGTCAGACATTTGATCAGGGTGGATTTGCCCGCGCCATTCTCGCCCAGAAGTGCGTGAACTTCGCCAGCATGAAGCGATAGGGAAACATCATCCAGCGCGATCGCGCCGGGGAAAAATTTGGATATGCCGGTTGCCTGCAGCACCGGCGCATGCTCGATGGTCATCGTCTGATCCTGAAAGCTGACGTCAATTGGGTGGCAGCGGAAAGGGTTGTGGCGAGTGGCATTATACCACTCGCCGCACCATTTGGTCAGGGATCAGTAGCCAAGGCTCTTCTTGGACTCGTAGATCGCTTTGTTGTCGTCTTTGAGCGTGTAGAGTTTGGATTCCGTCTGGATCCATTTCGGAGGCATGGTGCCATCTTTCCAGTAGGCTTCCAGAGCGTCAAAGGCCGGACCCGCCATGTTCGGGGTCAACTCGACAGTTGCGTTGGCTTCACCAGCGTCCATGGCCAGATGAATGTCAGGCACGGAGTCGATGGAGACGATCAGGATGTCTTTGCCCGGTTTTGCACCGGCTTCCTTGATGGCCTGGATGGCGCCGACGGCCATGTCGTCGTTATGAGCGTAAAGAGCGCAGATATTGGCAGCCCCTTCAGCTTTCAGGAAGCTTTCCATCACGACTTTACCCTGAGCGCGGGTGAAATCGCCGGTCTGGCTGCGGATGATCTTCAGGTTCGGAGCATCGGCGATGCCCTGCTCGAAGCCTTTTTTGCGATCGATGGCAGGGGAAGATCCGGTGGTGCCCTGAAGTTCGACGATGTTGCAGTCTTTGCCAGCGGCTTCGTCCTGTAGCCAGTTGCCGGCCACTTCGCCTTCATGCACGAGGTCGGACGTGACCGCGGTCATGTAAAGATCATCTGGAGCGTCAACCGTACGGTCGAGCAGGATAACGGGAATTTCCGCGTCTTTTGCTTCTTCAAGCACCGAGTCCCAACCGGTTGCAACGACCGGAGCAAGCAGGATCGCATCAACGCCCTGGGCGATGAAGCCGCGGATGGCCTTGATCTGGTTTTCCTGTTTCTGCTGAGCGTCGGCAAACTTGAGGGTGACGCCGCGTTCTTCAGCCTGTTGTTTGGTAACGGTGGTTTCGGCGGCACGCCAGCCGGATTCAGACCCGATCTGCGAGAAACCGACGGTTTTGTCGGCAGCAAAGACCGTTGCCGGGGCAAAGAAAATTGCACTGGCCATCAGGATTGAACTAAGTTTCATGTTTTCCTCCCTATGAAACATAATGACTCCCACCTTCATTAAGTATGACTTATTGGGGATCGTAAATGGATGATGCTGCTGCTTACATGGCAAAAAATACTGGTCACCCCCAACCGTAAAAGCCTGCAATTATGTCCAATTGATCTCTGCGAAATAAAGAGATGTCTGAGGCCGGGATGGAAGGTCTTTGCGCGACTGGGAAAGCCGGAAAAAGCCAGATTTGCCAAGGTTCCAGCGCTTGGGCAGTGGGAGGATCACGATGTATTAGATTGTGCAATATGCTGCCGCACAGCACCGTTTGACAGCTGAAAAAACAAAGGGGGCCAACGGTGCCCCCTCCAAAAGACTAGTGCAAAAGTTGCATGATTGCAGCGCTTCGTGATGGATTATTGGTCAGCCCTGCTGACTGACTGCGAAGACCTGCCGCGCCAGTTCGGCGATTTCCTCGGTCGGGCGACCCGGCTTGAACAGCCATGAGCCGATGCCGAAGCCATTGGCCCCAACCTCAGTGAACTGGCTCATGTTGTCCGCACCGATCCCGCCGACGATCAACACCCGGGCCTGTGGTGGCAGAACGGCCCGCAAGGCCTTGACGATGGCTGGCGTGATCGCCTCGCCGGGGAAGAACTTCAAGCCATCCGCTCCCGCATCAAGCGCGGTAAAGGCCTCTGTCGCGGTGAAACAGCCGGGCAGGGAATACATGCCCATGTCCTTGGTGGCCCGAATGACATCGACATTCATGTTGGGGCTGACGACCACCTGGCCACCAGCCTTCTTGACCTCGGCGACCTGATCCACCGTGAGGATCGTGCCAGCCCCGATCATGGCGCGATCGCCAAAATGCTCGACAAGGGCGGCAATGCTGACGAACGGGTCGGGAGAGTTGGCAGGCACCTCAATGATCCGGATACCAGCATCAAACAGGGCCTGACCGACGGCCACCGCGCGCTCCGGCTCAAGTCCGCGCAGAATGGCAACGACAGGACACTCGGCCAGAAATTTGCCCATCAGGTCTTTTTCATCATGCGACATTGGACGTCTCCACATAGCCCATCTGGCGGGCAACGCTGGCAAGGCCGGCAACAGTCAGTTCCTCGGCATCCAGCACGATGCCCTCGATACCAAAGTGACCGAGCGCTTTGGCATAGCGCTCGGACAGCGGCTTGGGCCCGATGAGCGGAACCGAAACGAGACCGTGATCGAGATGCGAGACCTCCTGAAACACGTCGGTGCCAACCAGAATGCCGGAGAGGAAGTCGCCCGCATCCTCCGGAGCCAACTCGTTGAACAGGCCGTTTGCACGCACCTTGAAAATGTTGGCGAGCAGCCCGTCGCCTTCTGCCGCCATGCGGACGCCATCCTCGAATTTGGTGCCGATCTCGCCTGAACCGCTCTTGGCAATGCTTTGCGCCAGAATGCTGTGTTCGGTGAGCAGACCAAACAGCTCTCCGGTCATCGTGGTGTGGAAGTCACGAACAGTGAAGTTTTCTGCGCTGATCCATTTGGTATGCGTTCCGGGTGCGCAGATCAGACGTGAGATCATGGAGGATTGCTCGAACAGCCCCAGAAGCTGGGTCTCCTCGCCGCGAATGACATCGTGGTTGCCGCGTGCGTCCTTGCAGCACAGGCCGGGAAGGATCGAGATATTCTGGATGCCCTCCGGATGGGCCGATTTGGCGACGAGATCGCTGACACCTGCCGGGCAGGCCGCATAGGGCGCTTCGATCCAGCCGAACTTGCTGCCAGCCATGCCGCAAATGATGATGGGCGTGCTATCTGTCACGTCCCATCCCTCAACGAGCTTCTTGAAGACATTCATCCAGCCTTCCTCGTTGCAATCCTTGATATGACGGGCCAGCGAGTGCCGGTCGAGAATGGTGGCTGAGGCATCCAGCAGATAGGCCCGGATGTTTGTGGTTCCCCAGTCGATGCCAACCCATGTGGCACTGGAGGCTGCGGAAGTGACTTTGTTGATCATGGCTATACCTGTGACTGTTGGTGCGAAGGGCACCCGGCGCCTGCTCGCTGTCTACGAGTTCGGGCCTTCAAAGATCCTGTGTCGGGCGTTGCGCAGGTGCATCTGCATATGCGTGCGCGCAGCATTCCGTTCCCGGTTGCGGATGGCCATGTAGATCCGCCGATGTTCTTCCTGAACCACTGTCTGCCACGAGGTCTTGCCTCTCATGGTCAGATTGTGGGCCAGATTCATCGACTGATGCATGGCATCTGCAAGAAATTGGAAGGAACTGACAAGAAAGTAATTGTCAGTCGCCTCACAGATTGCCAGATGAAAGCGGAAGTCCCCCTCGACCACGTGTTCCTGCGTCTCGAGGGCTTCGTCCATGCGCTTCATTTCAACGGTCATCTTTTCGATATCCCGGTCGCTGGCGCGTTCTGCCGCCAGAAAGGCGGCTTCCCCCTCCAGCATGATCCGGTATTCGAAATAGCGTTGAATATCCGCGATGGATTCAATGGGAGCAAATTGGACGACGGTTTCGGTTGGTCGTTTGAGCACGAAACTGCCCGACCCGCGCCGAGAGGCGACCAGACCGCTTTCCCGAAGGCGGGCAATGGCAGCCCTCACCACTGGACGCGACGCACCCAGATCCTCCGCGAGTTCGGCCTCGGTCGGCAACTTGGTATTTTCAGGATAGGTGCCCGCAACAATTCGGCTCAGCAGTTCCTGATAAACGGTATCGGCTAGACTTCGCGACTTCGTCATCCCATTGTTTGATCGGTTCAAAAGATTGCTGTCTCCAGCGCGTACAACGCTGGCCTTCTTCCCGTTTTCTGGAGGAATCGCAAGGTCTTTCGAGACACCGGTCAACGCTAGCATTGTTTCACCTGCCAATCAATTACACCACCGGTCAGGGCATGAGCGCCCCACCGTTGATTTCAAGGGTCTGTCCCGTGATGAAGCCGCTCATCTGGGGAGAGGCAAAAAACAGCAACGAGCCCGTGCAATCCTCGGCAAGACCGGCTCTTGCCAGCGGGGTCGAGGCGATCATGTTGTCCATCACGGCCTGAGGGGTTTCGTCGTGGAAGGTGGTCTTGATGAAGCCGGGGGAGATCGCGTTGGCGCGAATGCCGAACCCTGCCAGATCCTTGGCCAGATTGCGGGTATAGTTGCCAACGAAGGCCTTGGCCGAGGCGTAGAGGCCAGCACCCGGACCGCCACCATTGCGCCCGGCGATGGACGCCAGATTGATGATCGATGCCTTGCCTGATGCCTTGAGATAGGGCAGGGCGGCCTGACTGGCTTCGATCACCGCCCAGACATTGAGATCCATGATCTGGTCGTAAAGTTCACGTTCGACCTCACCCAGACGGGCGCGTCCGACCATGGCACCCGCATTGTTGATCAACACATCGATGCCGCCAAGGCCCTTGGCTGCTTCTTCCACGGCTGCCGCCGCCTCACCCTGTTTGTAAAGATCGGCTCCGACCGTGACAGCGTTGCCACCATGGGCCTTTATCTTTTCGGCGACGGCTTCTGCCCGATCTTTCCCCCGGGCATAATGAATGGCGACATCGGCACCATGGGCTGCAAAGGCTTCGGCTGCTGCTGCGCCAATCCCTGAGCTTCCGCCAAAAACAAGCACTTTCATGCCTGCGATATCCTGTAGCATCTATGCTCCTCCGCACGTTTTGCCCCCTGAATCCGCCTGCAATCTGGCTGTGTTGAGGGCTGATCTGCATTGTGATGTCAGGAAAGATATCAAAATTAGAAAAAATTAGTAACAACAATTTTCCTGAAATTACCTAATTAGTGGACAACATACGGTTTGAGGCAGGTTTTGTGATTAAAAATTCCGTATAGAAAATAATGGAAAATCTGCACCTTTCCCAATATAAAACCCTGCTATATAATTGTAATTAAATGATATTATTTGATCTCGTGGAGAGTTTCGGGTTTCAAAAAAGTATCGGCGATATTTCTGTTCATTTCGACAAATTTGTAAAAGGAAATCATTATTTGTTGATTTTTAGGAAAAATGAGTTATCAATAGTAAGTGGGATCCCAGTCACGGAGGGTTTTTGGGCTTTTGCCGATGATCAGACCTGACTGAGGTTTCAAGGGAGAGCGCCGGTTGAGGACTGGCGCGCGGGCCTGTGGTCGTTCGTTCGATCAATCAGGGTCGCATTGAAAACTAGGGAGAGTTCCATGCTTCGTACCATGTTGTCCGCAGGCCTGAGTGTCGCTGCGGTTGCCTTTGCCGTATCTGCGGCCACCCCCGCCTTCGCCGAATATCCAGAGCGTCCGATCACCTGGATCGTGCCTTGGGGTGCTGGTGGTGGCACCGATGCGACAAGCCGTATGCTGGCAGGTCTTGTCGAAAAAGATCTCGGCGTTCCGGTCAACGTCGTCAACCGCACCGGTGGTGGTGGTGTTGTCGGCCATTCCGCAATCTCGATGGCCAAGCCGGACGGCTACACGGTCGGTACCGTGACTGTGGAAATCGCCATGATGCACTGGGCCGGTCTTACCGAACTGGATTACACCGGCTACACCCCGCTTGCCCTGTTTAACGCCGACCCGGCTGGCGTGCATGTGAAGGCCGACTCTAAGTATGATGACGTCAAGACCCTGCTTGCCGATGCAAAGGCAGCTCCGGGCTCCATGAAAGGGTCAGGCACCGGTCAGGGTGGCATCTGGCATCTCGCTCTCGCTGGCATGCTGGTCACCGCAGGTGCCGAGCCGGAAACCGTTCCATGGGTTCCGACCAAAGGTGCAGCTCCGGCTCTGCAGGATCTGGTCTCCGGTGGTGTCGATGTCGTGACCTGCTCGGTTTCCGAGGCCGCATCGCTGATTTCCGCCGGTAAGGTCAAGACCCTTGCCGTGATGGATTCCGAGCGCCTGCCGGGCTACCCGGACGTTCCGACCCTCAAGGAAGCTGCTGACATCGACTGGAGCAGTGCAACCTGGCGCGGCGTCGGGGCTCCGAAAGGCCTGTCTGATGATGTGGCGTCCAAGCTCTCCGCATCCATCGAGAAAGCCTACAATTCGGAAGAATTCCAGGCCTTCATGAAACAGCGCGGCTTTGGTGCGATCTGGCGCGACGGTGCTGGCTTCGGCGAATGGATGGCCAAGGCAGATGCCGATCTCGGCAAAGTCATGAAAGCATCCGGACTGGCAAAATAAGTCTGTCTGTCAGGGGCCGTTCCATGGCCCTGATAAGGTGAACAGTTCCGCCTCGGCGTGTGATCGTCGAGGCGGAGCAGGCAGGTGCAAAGAGATGGACCTCGCCTTGGAACAAGACTTGAAACGCCGCAGCCGGTCCTTTGCATTTTGCAGGCCTGATCGAGCGGCGAGCGCCCCGGTGGGCGTGACCACAGTCGGATGCAAAACATGAAAATAAGCGATCGCTTGATGGGGGTGATCCTCATCCTGTTTTCGTTGGGTATTCTCTACGAAATCAGTTCGTTTCCATCCGTGCCCGGCCAGTCCGTCGGCTCGGATCTCATGCCGAGGATCATCGCCTTCGGTCTCATTCTGGGTGGTGTATCCATCATTATCACGGACCTGCGCAGCAACGAGCGCGCCAGCCTGATCGCCTTCGGGGCCTGGATCAAGGACCAGCGCCGGGTGCTTCAGGCTCTGGCCATTCTGCTTGGCACGGCGAGCTTCATTCCCTTTGTCGACACGCTTGGCTTCCCGCTTCTGAGCACGATCCTGCTTTTTATCCTGTTCATCGTTTTCCGTTTGAGAGTGCTTGTTGCGATCCCGGTCAGTTTCCTTGCGGCGATGACCATTCACACCGCCTTCAGCAAGCTTCTTCTGGTGCCTCTGCCGTGGGGCGTGCTCGAACCATTAGCCTGGTGACATCATGGACGTTCTTCTTTCCGCTCTCAGTCAGGTGGCCCAGCCCTATGTCCTGATGGTCATTCTCGGCTCTGCCATGTTTGGTCTGTTTGTCGGCGCCGTTCCCGGACTGTCGGCGACGATGGCGACGGCCCTTCTGGTGCCTCTGACCTTTTTCATGGATCCCCTCCCGGCAATTGCCGCCATCGTGACCAGTGTTGCCATGGCCATCTTTGCTGGCGACATTCCCGGCGCCCTTCTGCGCATTCCCGGTACGCCTGCCTCTGCTGCCTATGTTGACGAAGCCTTCAACATGACCCGCCGCGGCGAAGCTGAGAGGGCGCTCGGGATCGGTCTCGTCAGTTCAGTGTTCGGTGGGCTTGTCGGTGCCGTCATCCTGTCGACATGTGCGCCCTATCTGGCCGAATTCGCTTTCGAATTCTCGACCGTCGAATACTTTTGGCTCGCCTGTCTGGGGCTCAGCTGTGCGGTCGTGATCTCCCGAGGCTCTCAGGCCAAAGGCATGATCGCCCTGCTCATTGGACTCTTCATTTCGACCATCGGCATTGATGTCATTGGCGGCTATCCGCGCTTCACCTTCGGTAATGTTGAGCTGATGGCGGGCGTGAGCTTCATTCCCGCCATGATCGGCATGTTTGCCATGACCGAGCTTTTGCGCTTCGCCATATCACCCCAGCAAGACCGGTCGGCCATCGCGCCGGGTCGGTCGACCGTGTTTGGCGGACAGGGCAAGATGATGCTTGAAAACAGGAAGCATCTTGTCCGCGGCAGCCTTATCGGCACCATCGTTGGTATCCTCCCCGGCGCGGGTGCTGATATCGCTGCCTGGGTTTCCTATGCCTTGTCGAAGAAGTTCGCACGCAATCCCGAGAAATTCGGAACCGGTCACCCAGAGGGGCTGGTGGCTGCCGGTGCGGCCAACAACGCAGGCCTCAGCGGGGTCTGGGTTCCCGCCCTTGTCTTCGGGATTCCCGGTGACTCGGTGACCGCGATTGCCATCGGCGTTCTGTTCATGAAAGGCATCACGCCGGGCCCGATGGTCTTTGTCCAGCAGGCTGACCTGACCTATGGTATCTTCCTCACCTTCTTCCTCGCCAACCTGATGCTGATCCCGCTCGGCTATGCCGCGATCCGCAGTGCCCGCTTCGTGTTGCGTGCACCCGCCAATGTGATCATGCCGATCATCCTGATCTTCTGTGTGGTCGGATCCTTTGCCATCACCAACAGCACCTACGGCATCACTGTCATGCTGGTGCTCGGCGTCATGGGCTTCCTCATGGAGGAGAATGGCTTCCCGCTGGCGCCGGTCATTTTGGGGATCGTCATCGGGCCGATGCTTGAGGAGAATTTCATGGCAACGGTCATCAAGTCCGACGGAGCGATCCTTGGTTTCTTTGATCGACCAGTCGCTGGTGTCCTTGGCGTTCTTACGCTGGTGATCTGGGCTGTGCCTCTGCTTCAGATCCTCAACCGGATGAGACGAAACATGCTGAAGTCTGCGGCTTGAACCTCCCCAACAATAGCTCGGAGGAGGTGTTTACTCCGAGCATCTGACTGGCCACTCCCTGTTAAACAGGGGTGGCCTTTTTATGTCTCGAGGAGTGGGGGCAAGGGTACTTGTCGCCGTCTTAATGCGGCTCTTGTGCCGACTCGGCGACCGGCAGATCCATCACTTCGGCAAGTCGCTCGACCGTTTCGTCGCCGGAGAATTCTGCCACTTTTTCAAGGCTGTTGATGATCACCTGGCGCTCTTCCGGCTGAAGCGCAAAAAAACGCCGGGAAAAGGTCTCGCCGAGAGGCGAGGGTGCTGATTTGAGCACGTGGGCGCCCTGTTCCGTCAGGCGGGAAATGACGACACGACGGTTGGTTGGCAGGCGCTGCCGCTCAATCAGCCCCTTGGCCGAAAGCTTGTCGAGAATCCCCAGTACAGTTGGCGGTGACAGATCGACATCGCGCGCAATTGCATTGCCCGAAGGCTCGCCCAGATCGCGAACGCAACGCAGCACAATCAATTGTGGCAAAGTAAGGCCACTTTCTTTGTTTAAGTGTCGGGAATGGATGTCCAGCGCCCGCTCTATCTTGCGGATGGCCTTCAATACGACCCGGATTTCCTGGTTCGGTGTCATTTTTTTATGCTCAAGTGTTGAATTCTAATTATTATTGTACTAATTGTTCTATGTCAAATAATTCTTGATCAAATGGTTTGAAGGAGACCTTCTCGAGACATGTGTGGTATTTGCGGCGAAATCAGGTTCAACGGCACGGAAGTTCCGCGGCAACAAATCGAGGCAATGACCAACTGCCTCGTGTCCCGCGGACCGGATGCAGAAGGGATCCATGTACGCGGCAACGTGGGGATGGGCCATCGTCGTCTCAGGATCATCGACTTGTCCGATGCCTCCGCCCAACCCTTCGAGGATGACGTCAATGACCGCGTGATGGTCTTCAACGGCTGCATCTACAATTACCCAGAATTGCGCGAAGAGCTCAAAGCTCTCGGCCACAGCTTCAAGTCCCACGGTGACACCGAGGTGATCATCAAGGCGTGGGACCAGTGGGGCGAGGATGCCATTCCGCGTCTTCAGGGCATGTTTGCCTTCGTGATCTTTGAGCGCCGCACCGGTCGCACGATCATGGTGCGCGACCGCTTCGGCATCAAACCGCTTTATCTCAGCGAAGGCCCCGGCCACATTCGCTTTGCCTCAACCCTGCAGGCGATCCTGAAGGGTGGCAATGTGGATACGTCAATCGACCGGATCGCCCTGCATCACTACATGTCATGGCACGCTGTTGTGCCTGCACCCCGCACCATTCTCAGCGGCGTGCGCAAGCTGCCCGCAGCGACCATCCGCATCATCGAGGCGGACGGTTCCTCAAGCGAAAAGCGCTATTGGGAGCCGACCTTTGAGCGCAGCGATGCCGACGAGGCCCGATCTGAGGAAGAATGGTGCGATTTGCTGCTCGACAGCCTGCGCACCTCCGTGCGCCGCCGCATGGTCTGTGACGTGCCAGTGGGTGTGTTGCTTTCCGGCGGGGTCGACAGCTCGCTCATCGTTGGCCTGCTTGCCGAGCAGGGGCAAGAGGGCCTTGCCACCTATTCCATCGGGTTTGAAGATGCCAACAACGAGAAGGGCAACGAGTTCGAGTATTCCGACCTCATCGCCAATCATTACGGCACCAATCACCACAAGATCCATATCCCCTCGGCCGAGATGATGGAGAACTTGCCCCACGCCATCAAGGCGATGTCAGAACCAATGGTGTCCTATGACAACATCGGCTTTTACCTGCTGTCCCGCGAGGTTTCCAAGACCATCAAGGTGGTGCAGTCGGGGCAGGGTGCCGATGAGGTCTTTGGTGGCTATCACTGGTATCCGCCACTTCAGAAAACCAACGATCCCGAGGAAAGCTATCGCCTTGCCTTCTTTGATCGCGACCAGCAGCGCATGGCCGAGCATCTCAGCCCGGACTATCTGGCCGAGAAGGACGAGAGTGCGGCCTTCGTCGCCGAGCATTTTGCGCGCGTAGGAGCGCCCGAACCGGTCGACAAGGCCCTGCGTCTTGATACTAACGTCATGCTGGTCGATGACCCTGTCAAACGCGTTGACAACATGACCATGGCCTGGGGTCTTGAGGCGCGTGTGCCGTTCCTCGATCATGAAGTGGTCGAGCTCGCCGGCCGCATCCCGAGCCGCCACAAGCTGTCCCATGGCGGCAAGGGTGTGTTGAAGGAAGCCTCCCGGCGCGTCATCCCCTCGGCGGTGATTGATCGTCCGAAGGGCTATTTCCCGGTTCCGGCGCTCAAATATATTCAGGGTCCCTATCTGGAAATGGTTCAGGATGCGCTCGGCTCTAAGGCCGCAAAGGGACGCGGCCTGTTCCAGCAATCCTATCTGGACCGCCTCTTCGAAGCACCGTCCGACCACATCACGCCTCTGCGCGGGTCGGAACTCTGGCAGGTTGCATTGCTTGAAATGTGGCTGCAGGCACAGGAGATTTAGCCAATCATGAGCACTGAACGTGAGAAGCCAAAGCCCGTCGCACAGCACCGGCTGCAGAGGATCCGTCAGGAGGGCATGAACTCTCTTCACACCTCGCATCAACTCACGCAGTCAAACGTCGCTGTCAATTGTGGCTGGGGACGCCTGATCTTTGGCAACACCTTCGAGAGCCCCGAAAAGCTGGTCGAGGTGATGCGTTCGGAGAAGGCGGATCAACGTGATATCGCCTTCTATGTCCGCGATCCGCATGTGGTGCTGGCCCAGTCGCCGCAGGAATTCTTTCTCGACCCGTCCCATACCTATCGGCTCGATCTGGCAATTTATCGCCCAGCCAGCATGAGCCGTCAGGGCTTCCACATCCGGCGCCTGTCGACCAAGACGGACGCCGATGCGATCAACGTTATCATGGCTGAGCGCGGCATGGTGCCGGTTCCGCCGGACTTCTTCTGGTCTGCGCGCGATGCCAGCAAGGTCACGATGCTGGTTGCCGAAGATGCCCAGACCGGCGAAATCTGGGGCTCCGTTATGGGCGTCGATCATTCAAAGGCCTTTGAAGACCCGGAGCGGGGGTCCTCGCTCTGGTGTCTTGCCGTCTCCCCATCCGCTCCCCATCGCGGAGTAGGCGAGTCCCTTGTCCGGCGTCTTGCCGAGCAATATCAGGCCCGAGGCGCTGCCTATATGGACCTTTCGGTGCTGCACGACAACGACAAGGCCATCGCCCTTTATGAAAAGCTCGGGTTCCGCCGTGTGAATGTCTTTGCCGTCAAGCGCAAGAACCAGATCAACGAGCGATTGTTCGTTGGCGACAAGGAGGAAACCGGCCTCAACCCTTACGCCAAGATCATTGTCGATGAGGCATGGCGGCGCGGCATTCAGGTTGAGGTCATCGACGCCGCTGGCGGCCTGTTCCGCCTCAGCTATGGTGGCCGCACCATCCGTTGCCGCGAGTCCCTCACCGATCTGACAAGCGCCGTCACCCTGTCGATTTGTGACGACAAGCGTCTGACGCGCCGCATTGTCAAGGCGGCTGGTGTTCGGGTGCCCGCCCAGATAGACGCCAATGCGGACGAGGCCGACTTGCGCACCTTCCTGCAGGAGGTCGGAGCCGTGGTGGTTAAACCCGCTCGAGGCGAGCAGGGTAAGGGCATCGCGGTCGGCATCAGTGACTATGACGCGATGCTGGAGGCCATCGAACGGGCCAAGGCCGTCTGTCAGGATGTGCTGCTTGAGGAATATTTCGAGGGGCAGGACTTGCGTCTTGTGGTCATCAACGACCGCATGGTGGCGTCGGCCCTGAGGCTACCCGCTCGCATTGTCGGCGACGGCATGAGCACGATTCGCGAGCTGATCGAAAAACAGAGCCGCCGACGCTCTGCGGCAACGGGCGGTGAAAGCACCATTCCTCTCGACAAGGAAACCGAACGATGCATCGCAGAGGCCGGATACGGGCTTGACGACTGCCTGCCATCCTGCGAGGAATTGGTAGTACGCAAAACCGCCAACCTGCATACGGGTGGCACGATCGTGGATGTGACCGATCAGGTCCACCCGACCCTGATCGAGGCCGCAGTCAAGGCGGCGCGTGCCATCGACATTCCGGTCACCGGTATCGATCTGATGATCAAGGATCACCGCAAGCCGGATTATGTTTTCATCGAGGACAACGAACGACCCGGCCTTGCCAATCACGAACCGCAACCCACAGCCGAACGGTTCATTGATCTTCTGTTCCCGCGGTCCTTGCCCGCTTCCGTGCGTCAGGAGTTGAAGAACAAGCAAGAAAGCTGACTGGAAAGCCAGAGATGACCATGTTGGGAATCGATACCGACTATTTACAAAAAACGCTGGCCAAGCTCCTCGAGATCCCAAGCCCGACCGGATACACCGATACCATTGTGCGCTTCGTCACCAAGGAGCTGAAATCCCTCGGCCTCGATGCCGAACTGACCCGGCGCGGTGCCATCCGCGCCATTCGTCAGGGCTCGCGCCGCAAGGGCGCCCGGGCGATTGTCACCCACCTTGATACGCTCGGGGCGCAGGTCAAGTTTCTCAAGGACAATGGCCGTCTCTCGCTGGTTCCGGTTGGGACCTGGTCTGCCCGGTTCGCTGAAGGGGCGAGGGGAACGATTTTCTCGGAAAATGGCGCATATCGCGGCACGATCCTGCCGATGAAGGCCTCCGGCCACACCTTCAATGACGAGATCGATACCCATCCCATCGGCTGGGATCATGTGGAATTCCGCATCGATGCGCTGGCGCGCAATTTCGAAGACATCGAGCGCTTGGGGATCGACATCGGCGACATCGTCGCCATCGACCCGCAGACGGAATTCATCGACAATGGCTTCATCGTCTCGCGTCATCTGGACAACAAGGCCGGTGTGGCCGTAGCTCTGACCGCGCTCAAGGCCATGCAGGACGAAAAGCAGCGCACGCCCGTCGATATCCATTTCCTCTTCACCATCGCCGAAGAGGTCGGTGTTGGAGCCTCTTCGGTGCTCACGCCTGATGTCGCCTCAATGATTTCGGTGGACAATGGCACCTCGGCTCCGGGGCAGAATTCGTCCGAATTCGGCGTCACCATCGCCATGGCCGACCAGACCGGGCCGTTCGATTATCACCTCACCAAGAAACTCGTCAGCCTCTGCCGCGAGCATGACATCCGCTTCCAGAAGGATATCTTCCGCTACTACCGCTCTGATTCGGCCAGTGCCATCGAGGCGGGGGCCGATGTGCGCACGGCGCTGATCACCTTCGGCGTGGATGCCTCGCACGGCTATGAACGCATCCATATGCATGCCCTGCGTTCCCTGTCCGAACTGATCACGGCCTATCTCGGTAGTCCGGTGGAAATCAAACGCGACTTCGAGCAGTCAAAGGCAGGTATCACCGGCTTCACCAGCCAGCGCACGACGGAAGCCGAGCAGGAATTGACCAAGGATGCGGTCAATGATGATCTCGGGCCGCAGGCCTGATGACATCTCTGATAAGATTATGAAATCAATAGAATAGGGCCCGCTCACATGCGGGTCTTTTCGCTTTTGTGAAGGGACATTTGATCACTCGAATTCGCCCAGTATCTCATGCTGGCGTTCGATGCGTTCCAGATGCGCCCGACCACGCTTGCCGGACCGCTGCATGGCCGCAATGGCGATGAAGCGCGCCAGACTGAGCGCAGCCCCGGAGCTGTCAAGGGTTGAACTCGTCTCCACTTCGGCAAAGAAAGTCCAATCGGCTAGCCCCGGATGCCCCCGTGCCGTTGGGTCTATTATCAACAGGATCGGCGTCTTGCGATCTTTTGCCGCTTTCATGAAGCTTTCGAGCCGTGTCGTCCTGCGGCGAAGGGCAAAGACGATCAATAGATCATCCTCGGTGAGGTCGCCAATATATTCGCCCGCCGTCTCGCCTCCCGATGGGATCAGGTGCACATCACCGCGGAATTGTAGCATCTGCCAGCGCAAGTAATTGGCCAGAAAATGGCTGTTGCGAAACCCCATCAGAAACACCCGTTTTGCCGCGACAATGCGGGTGGCCACTGTTTCGATATCCGCCGGATTGAGCCGCATGAAGCTCTTCTTCAGCGCAAAAACCTCTTCCTCGATATAATCGGACATGGACAGCAGATGGCCGCTCGCCTTGCGGTCCATATAGAGCGGTGATCCCCAGTGCGTCGTTTCGCGCGCCAACAATTTTGCTTCATCGAAATTGGCAAAGCCCAAACGGCGAAACAGGCGGGTTCCTGCGGCTTTTGAGACCCCGGCGAGCGATGTCAATTCTGTCGCAGTGTAGGCACTCAATTCGCCCGGAGCATCCAGAATGACGTCGGCCAACTTTCTCTCTGAATCCGGAAGTGTTTCATATTGCTCATGAATTCGCACTTCTATCGATTTGGTCCGCGTCTCGGGCATTACATTCTCTTTCCACTTATTTTTGAAGCACCTTATCTGATACCTGTGTTTCAATCAATATTGACATTCCGTTACAACTATTTCATCATGCCACGATAAGTGATACATGAAGGACAGGGTTGATGGATATCTATGCCAGAAAGGCTCTCAAGTGGAGCCAGAAGCTCAACTGGGTCGTTGAGCGTTTCTGTGTCGCGCTTTTGGTTGTGCTTGTCCTTGATGTCTGGCTTGGCGTGATGGTGCGCTATGTCCTGCCCATGAACTGGACCTTCACTGAGGAGCTGGCCCGCTATCTGATGATCTGGATGGCCTTGCTGGCTGTCTCGTGCGGCATCTCCCGGCGTGAGCATATCGGCGTTCTGGTCATTTTCGAGCGCTTCCCGCCGACAACGCGCAAATGGCTCGCGGTTGCCTTCGATGTCATCGCCTTTGCCTTCTTTGCAGTGATCTTCTTCTACGGCATCGGCTTCGTCGAGCGCGGCTTCGGACGCTACACCATGATCGCCCAGATCCCCAAGGGCTATCCCTTCGTTGGCGTGCCGCTGGCCGCCGCCTGTGCCTGCTGCCAACTGGCGCTCGTCGCTGTCCATGACTTCTTCTCGAGCGACGGCATCACCGCCGCAGAACGTGCGGAGATCTGAGCATGATTTTTGTAGCCGTTACCTTCTTCGGTCTTCTCGCGCTCGGCATGCCGGTTGGCTATGTCCTCGGTATCGCTGGCATGGTCGGCATCATGGACATGGGGGGCGGCAAGTTCCTCTCTATGGCGCCTGATCGCATGTTTGCCGGGCTCGATCTCTTTCCCTTCCTTGCCATGCCCTTCTTCATTCTCGCTGGCGAGATCATGAACAAGTCCGGCATCACCACCAGTCTGGTCAAGTTCGCCGATGCCCTCGTTGGCTGGCTGCGTGGTGGCATGGCTCATTCCAACATGGTCGCATCAGTGATGTTCGCGGGCCTCACCGGCGCGGCAACTGCCGATGCCGCAGCCTTCGGCAACACGCTGGTGCCCGCCATGGTCAAGCAGGGTTACACGAAGCCCTTTGCCTGCGCCGTGACCGCCGCCGGATCGATCATTGGCCCGACCATTCCGCCCTCGACCCTTGCGGTCATTTATGGCTCGCTGATGGGGGTCTCGATTGCGGGCCTCTTTGCCGCTGGCATCCTGCCCGGTCTCCTCATCTGCCTTATCTGCATGGCGGTGATTGCCGCGCTTGGCGACAAGCTGAACTTGCCCAAATCCAAGCAGCGCCCGAGCCTGATCCTCATTCTCAAAGCCTTTCGGTCGAGCCTTCTGGCCCTGATCCTGCCGGTCTTCATCCTCGGCTCGATCCTTGGCGGTATCGCCACGCCAACCGAAGCCGCCTCCATTGCCGTGGCCTATGCGCTGTTCGTCGGCGGCGTGATCTATCGTGCACTGACTTTTGCCGACCTATACGAAATGCTGGTGCGCACGACCCGCATCACCGGCGTGGTCTTTCTGATCATCGCGACGGCCTCGATTCTGGGCTGGTGGCTCACCTTCAACCAGATCCCGCAGGCCATCGCCGACTATTTCCTGTCCGTCTCGGACAATCCCAAAGTGATCATCGGCATGATCGTGTTGCTCTTGCTGTTCATCGGCCTGTTCATGGACATCAACGCCACCCTGATCATTCTGGCGCCTGTCCTTGCACCATTGACCATGGAAATCGGCATGAATCCGGTTCATGCGGGCATCATGATCATTCTGGCGCTCAACATTTCCCTGATGACGCCACCCGTCGGCGCCTGCCTCTTCGTGCTGGCATCGGTAACCAAAGAAAAAATAGAAAATATCACCAAATCCCTATGGCCCTTCCTCCTTGCCGAAGTCGCAATCCTGATGCTTGTCGCCTTCTGGGAGGACATGACGCTGTTCGTGCCAAGGCTGCTTGGGTTTTAATCCAGAGCAAAAAAAGACATGAAACAACGGAGCAATCACATGTCATTCATCTCCAAGCTGAAAACGTTGACGCTCGGCGCTGCTGCCCTGAGCCTCATGGCTGGTTCCGCACTGGCCGCCGATGTGACCATCCGCATCGGTCATCTGAACCCGGCCGATCCGACCGAGAGTCATTCCGGCGCCATGACCGCAGTCTTCAAATCCCTCGTTGAAACTGCCTCTGGCGGCGACATCGAAGTCAAGCTGTTCCCGAACGGCCAGCTCGGCAAGGACAACGAAGTCATCCAGCAGGTCCGTGACGGTATCGTCGAATCCGCAATTTCCTCGGCCGGTGGTATCGCCCAGCACTATCCGCTGGTTGGCGTGTTTGACATCCCGTTTGCCTTCCCCAACATCTATGTTTCCAACAAGGTGATGTCTCTCGACAGCGACTTCGGCAAGAAATTCGCCGCCGACATGGAAGCCAAAACCGGTCTCCACACCCTGTCCATGCTGGACTCCGGCGGCTTCTTTGCCTTCACCAACTCCAAGAAGCCGATCAAAACCGTCGAAGACATGGAAGGTCTGCGCATCCGCACGATGACCCTGCCGACCCATCAGGCCATGGTCAACTCCCTTGGCGGTCAGGCAACCCCTCTGCCTTGGGCTGAAGTTTACACCGCCCTTCAGACCGGTGTTGCCGATGGTCAGATGAACCCGATCCCCATCATTGCTTTTGCGAAATTCGACGAAGTCCAGAAATATCTCTCGATCACCAACCACGTGATCACCCCGTATATCTGGACCATCAACAAAGACTTCTACGAAGGCCTGTCGCCCGAGCATAAAGCCATCGTCGACTGGGCTGCTGAAGTGGCAACCGAATCCGGTCGCGGCATTTCCCGCATCATCGAAGCCTCTTCCAAGGGCCTGCCGAAACTCGCGGAGAAAATGGAAGTCAACGCTGTGACCCCGGAAGAAGCTGCCAAATTCGCAGCCTCGGCCCAGCCTGCCGTGCGCAAGCTGATCGAAGAAAACTACGGTGCTGAAGGTGTTGAAATGCTCAACGCCATGCTCGCCGACATCGACAAGTACAAATAAGACGCCTACTTGACTTTGACCTGCCGGGTGACGCACGCGCCACCCGGCATCAGATGCCCCATCCATGGTGATTGTGGGCGCTTGGACGCGTTGGTGCCCAAGTTGTTCGAGTGAACAGACAATTTCCTGCAAAGACGGACCTATGATCAAGATCGGAATGAAGCGGCTGGCCAAGAACCCAAACGCTGCACGCACGCTCCCCCCTTTGCCCTTCGAACAGGATGGGCTCGATACGGCTCGCAAGGTTGTCCGCTCCTGGGCAGGCTATGCGCCGACGCCCCTGTGCTCGCTTTCCGATCTGGCCGCAGAGCTCGATGTCGGCGCCATCTATTTCAAGGACGAATCCCCACGTTTCGGACTTGGCAGTTTCAAGCCGCTCGGCGGTGCCTTTGCCGTCTCGCGTGCCCTCTCTCGGGCACTGACCGAAGAAACAGGCAACGAGGATCCCGATCTCTTTTCCGACAAAGCGCGAGCTTTTGCTGCCAAGATGACAATCACCGCCGCGACCGATGGCAACCATGGCCGCTCGGTCGCATGGGGCGCCCGCATGTATGGCTGTCGCTGCGTGATCTATGTCTGCGCCTCTGTCTCGCAAAAGCGCCGCGACGCAATCGCTGCCTATGGCGCGGAAATTCGCGAGGTCGACGGCAGCTTTGATGATGCTGTGCGCAAGGCTGGCGAGACAGCCGCGAGCGAAGGCTGGCATGTGATCCCCGACACCTCGGACGGTGAGACGGTGGTCGCCCCGCGCGATGTCACCCAAGGCTACATGCTGGTGGTTGACGAGGCGCTGGAACAGCTCAAAGGTGAGCGACCCATCACGCATATCTTTCTTCAGGCCGGTGTCGGCGGCATGGCCTCGGCAAGCGCCGCCCGCTTCTGGCAGGCCTATGGCGAGAACCGTCCCGTGACGGTGATAGTCGAACCCGACCAATGCGCCTGCTGGTACGAGAGCCTTCTGGCAGGCGAGCCTGTTGCCGTGACCGGCGAGACCGACAGCGCCATGGCGGGCCTTGCCTGCGGCGAGGTTTCCCTCATCGCGTGGGATGTTCTGAAAACCGGAGCAGACCACATGGTCACCCTTGGCGATGAAGTGGTCGAGCCAATGATGCGCTATCTGGCGCAGAAGGGTGGCGATGCCCGCCCTGTCATCGCGGGCGAGACCGGCATTTCGGGCCTCGCCGGGCTGGTGGCCACCGCCTCCAACCCCGACGCCCGCAAAGCGCTGGGCCTTGGCCCCGACAGCCGAATTTTCGTTATCAATTCCGAAGGCGACACCGATCCGGAAGCCTATTGCCGGATCGTTGGAAAATCAGCAGAAGAGGTGCTCTCCCAATGAGTGAGCCAACAAGAAAAAACATGCGCATCGATCTCGACAGCCTGATGAACCGGCTGATGACACTCGGTCAGGACGGAGCGTTGGAAGGTGGCGGCGTTTGCCGTCTCGCGCTCAGCGATACCGATAAGCTCGGCCGAGACCGTGTCATCGGATGGATGAAAGAGCTCGGTCTCACGGTGAGCGTCGACCGCATCGGCAATATGATCGCCGTCCTGCCGGGCAAGGAAGACCTGCCCCCTGTGATGATCGGTTCCCACATCGACACGGTCGCCACAGGCGGCCTGTACGACGGCAATCTGGGTGTCCTCTCCGGACTTGAGGTCATAAACAGCCTCAAGCAGAGTGGATATATTCCCCGCCGCCCGATTGCCGTCGGTGCCTTCACCAACGAGGAAGGCTCCCGTTTTGCCCCTGACATGATGGGCAGCGCGGTGGATCGCGGCACGCTCGACCTCAACGAAGCGCTCGCGATCAAGGATGCCGAGGGCTTCGTCGTTGGCGAAGAATTGAGCCGCATCGGCTATGCCGGTGAGGCTGAGCCCGGTCACATCACTCCCCATTGCTTCTTCGAACTCCATGTGGAGCAGGGACCCGTCCTTGAAGAAGAGGGCGAAGTAATCGGCGTCGTGACCGGGGTGCAGGGGATTTCCTGGACCGAATTCACCATCACCGGCGTCTCGAACCACGCAGGCACGACCCCCATGCGCCTGCGCCATGATGCGGGCTATGCCGCTGCCGCCATCGCCGTTGCCGCCCGCCGTATCGCAGGTGAGATTGGCGGCTATCAGGTGGCAACCGTCGGCGTGACAGAACTCGACCCCAATCTGGTCAACGTCATCGCCCGCACCGCTCGCATCACCGTCGATCTGCGCAACACCGACGAAGCCCTGCTCCAAAAGGCGGAAAGCCTGTTGAAGGCCGCCGTTGATGAGATCGCAGAGAGTGAAGGCGTGACCATTTCGTCACGCACACTGGCCCGCTTCGAGCCTGTGGCCTTCGCGCCGGAAATGGTCGATCTGATCGAGGCGACCGCTAAGGATCTGGGCCTGTCGACCCGCCGCATGCCTTCAGGCGCTGGCCATGACGCACAGATGTTCGCGCCCCATTGTCCGACGACCATGATCTTCGTGCCCTCTCAAGGGGGCATCAGTCACAATATCGAGGAATATACCGCACCGGAGCATTTACACGCCGGGGCCAATGTTCTGCTGCAGGCGGTGCTCGCCAAGGCGGATGAAGAATAGGAACGAATGCCCATGTCACGCCCTTTGACCGTTGCCGCCGCCCAGCTTGGCCCCATTGCGCGCGATGAACCGCGCAGCGCCGTTGTCAAGCGCATGCTGGCCCTGATGCAAGAAGCGCACGAGAAAGATGTCGATCTCATCGTCTTCCCCGAGTTGGCGCTCACGACTTTCTTTCCGCGCTGGTATTTCGAGGATCAGGCTGACGTCGACGCTTTTTTTGAAACCGAGATGCCCGGACTGGAAACTCAGGCCCTGTTTGACAAGGCCAAGGAGCTGCAGATCGGTTTTTATCTCGGCTATGCGGAATTGATCAAGGATCCTGCAGGCGACAGGCACTTCAACACCGCCATTCTTGTCGACAAGACCGGCGAGATCATTGGCAAGTATCGCAAGATCCATCTGCCCGGCCACGAGGAAAACGAAACCTGGCGTCCGTTCCAGCATCTCGAACGCCGCTATTTCGAAACCGGCGACCTCGGCTTTGGCACCTATGAGGGCTTTGGCGGCACGATGGGCATGTGCCTGTGTAACGACCGTCGCTGGCCCGAAACCTTCCGCGTGCTCGGCCTCAAGGGGGCAGAGCTGGTGATGATCGGCTACAACACGCCGCTGCACTACCCGCCCGCACCGGAACATGATCACCTACAGGACTTCCACAATCACCTCTCCATGCAGGCTGGCGCCTATCAGAACGGCACATGGGTCGTCGGTGTCGCCAAGGCTGGCAAGGAAGAGGGCTGCGACCTCATTGGCAAGTCCTGCATCATCGCCCCGACCGGGGAAATCGTGGCGGTTGCCGAAACCCTCGGTGACGAGCTGATCACCCATGTCTGCGATCTCGATCGCTGCGACGAGATCCGCAAGAATGTCTTCGACTTCCGCCGCTATCGCGAGCCGGAAAATTACACGCCAATCACAGAGGCGAAAGAAAAATGACTTTTGTTTTCAGACCCGAAATCGCTGACGAAGCAGCATTGAAATCGGTCCGCGACTCGTTTCGCGAGCATGATATCCGCCTGCCTCTCTTTGCCGAACTGATCGATCCCATCGGGCATCTTTCGGGGGAACAGGCCGCTCTTGCCGACGTCGATCCTGACGCTGCGGACGCCCGCAACCTCCTGCGCGTGCACTGGCACAATGATGCGGATCGCAAGGGTCTCTCGGATGTGCCCGCTCATGTGGTGCTGCCGTCCGAGTTGACCGGTGTGGATGCCCAAATCGTCATTCTGCTGGGTGATCGTTTCCCGATGATCCGCGCCCACAAGGTGCTGCCTGCCTATGCCTGCCTCGTGCAGCGGCTGGTGTCGGGCCATTTCAATCCCTACTCGGATCGTGCCGTCTGGCCGTCAACGGGCAACTATTGCCGTGGCGGTGTCGCCATCTCGCGCATTCTCGATTGTCACGGCGTCGCCGTGCTGCCCGAAGGCATGAGCCGCGAGCGCTTCGAATGGCTGGAGAAATGGACCCTCAGCGACAGTGACATCGTCCGCACGCCGGGTACGGAAAGCAACGTCAAGGAAATTTACGACGCCTGCCACCGTCTCAGTCAGGAGCCGGAAAATGTGATCCTCAACCAGTTTGCCGAATTTGCGAACTATGCGGTTCACCGGGCCGTCACCGGCGCAGCGCTGGCGCGTGTCTTCGACGCCATGAACATCAAGGGCGATCTCAAGCTCTCCGGTTTCGTCTCTGCCTCCGGCTCATCGGGCACGCTCGCCGCCGGTGATCACCTCAAGGAAGTCTATGGCGCCTCCATCGGTGTTGTTGAGGCGCTGGAATGCCCGACCCTGCTCTACAATGGTTATGGCGAACACAACATTCAGGGCATCGGCGATAAGCATGTGCCGCTCATCCACAATGTGATGAACACCGACTATGTCCTCGGCGTTTCCGAGGCAGGCCCCGATGCCCTCAACCTCGTCTTCAACCGCCCCGATGGCCTCGACTATCTGAAAAGCTATCGCGGCGTCGACGCCGATGTGTTGGACTCTCTGGCGAACTTCGGCCTGTCCTCGATTGCCAACATCCTCGGCGCGATCAAGCTCGCCAAATACGAGAAGCTCGGCAAGGATGATGTCATCATGACGGTGGCGACTGATGGCGCAGCGATGTATTCGACCGAGCAGCCCAAAGCTCTGCAGAAATATTTCGGCAATCGCTTTGACACGGTCGTTGCGGCACAGGCCTTCGGTGCGCACATGTTGGGCACCTCGACCGATCACATGATCGAAATGACCCGCATAGATCGTGAGCGCACCTTCAACCTTGGCTATTACACCTGGGTCGAGCAGCAGGGCGTTTCCTTGCAGGATTTCGACTCGCGCCGGGATCAGGCCTTCTGGGATCAGCTGGTCGCCGATCTTCCTGCCTGGGACGAATTGATCAAGGCATTCTGATCAAGGGTTTCTGGTCTTCAAACAGATCAGGAAACAAGAAAAGCACTCTAGAACTTCAAGGGCTGAACTGCGGCGGTTCAGCCCTTCTTTATGTCCGTCTTGCAAACAGCGCGATAAAAAAAGGCAGACCGGAAACCGGCCTGCCTCTCTTTGCGTTGGTCTTGCGTCATCGATCAATTGAACGGCTGGGCGCGTTCCATCAGCTCATCCAGATTGGGTTCATCCGGATTGCGTGGCTGACCGGGATGGATAATGCTGACCTGACAGCTTTCGGCTGCTTCCACCAGCTGCCGATAGGTGCCCCCATCGGGATCGGCGACATAGGCCTGCATGTCGTCATTGAAGGCAAACAGCTTGTTGTTGATCTGCGTGCATTCGTTGCAGGTCGTGCAGCGCGGCGTCTCGATCCACGGAGCACCATCGGCGGCAGGATCGGCTGTTGCCTCTGGCTGTTCCTCGGCAACGGGTGCCTCGATCACCGGTTCGACAGGCTGCGGAGCCGCTGCCGGTGCAGCCTGCTTGGCGGCTTCCTCGGCAACTTCCTTCATCAGAGCTTCCCGTTTCAGCTTTTCTTCCAAGAGGGCTGCCTTGACGTGGGAGTTGTCGATCCCGGCCAGTTCCTTGAGGCCACGCCATGCGTCCTGACAATAACGGGCCGCACTGGTGATCTTGTCATCGACAGCCACCCGCATCAGCCGGTTCTGAGCCAGAATGCCGAGCACATAGGGCTTGCGCACATCGTCGGTTTCGCCCGCCACTTTCAGCCAGTCGGCAAAGGGCACCATATCGGTGCTCCAGTCGGCTTGGCCGATCTCGTGGCAGAACCGCCGATACCGCTCGTCACAGATCGCAAAGTCGCCGAAGGTGAAGGCAACGCGCTCTTCCTTCCATTCGCCGATCTGGTTCTCGTAAGTCAGGTCATGTTCCGGCCAGACATTGAGGACTTGCGGATTGTTGTCGAGAGTGAACCGGCTCTTCCAGTCCGGACCGGCAGACGGATCAAAGGTGAAGCTCGGGAAGGCCCGCGATTCCGTTGCGGCAGCGGCGAGAATATAGGGAGCCACATCCTTCACGGTTCCGGTTGCGCCCGAGTAGATCGAGAACATCGCCGGACCACCATATTCCATACCCTTGAGAAGGGCATCGCGCATCCGGTAGAGATGGGCACTGGTGGTTTGGATGGCGAAGGCATTGTTGAGGCCCATGGCCATCGAGGCAAGGCGTGCCGTTCCCGCACCGAAGGAATTCAGCGGCGGCTCTGGCGTCGTCGGCCCCAGAATGTCATCGACCTGGATCATCACCTTGAACGGCAGCCCACAGGCCAGGGCTTCATAGACCCGGGCGATCTCTGCCGTCTCGGTGACCCCGTCCCTCAGATAGATCATGGCCGGAGGCAGCAGATCCATCTGTTCGGCGGTGAGATCGCTTTCGTCGAACATGGCGAAGATATCGTCATGAAGGCTCGGAACATACTTGTTCTCCACCTCCAGTTCGGCAATCGTCAGCGCCTTTGTCAGGGCAACGAGGCTCGGCAACCGTTCGCGATATGCGGCGAGCGCTTCGGAACAGCTGCGGAAGACGTAGCTGTAGCACATGGCTTTGCCCGGATCGGTGTAAGATGCGCGACCGGGGCCAAAGAAGATCTGCGACTGCAGCACATCGATGGCCAGTTTGATGCGGGCGACCCGTGCGGTGGGCAGACGATCCTCGGGGCGGGCCCGATGCAGGACCTGCGACAGGCTGGAGAAGTCGATGGAACTGTCCCGATCGAGCCCCATGGCGGAGCTGAGAGCGGGGGCTCCATGGGCCTCGTCGGATTTCATGTGGTCCGACTTCAGAATGTCGTTCATCCTCAGGATCAGGCTGTCGACCCGCTTGCGGAACTGCTTGGCCCGGTTCTTGTGCATGGCCTTCCAGATATGGCCGAGCACCTTGCCCGGTGTCGAGGCATCGCAACCGATGACGCGGCCATCGACCTTGATCTGGCGACGGGCCTTCTCGAGCATCTGGTCGAGAGGACCGAAGCGCACTTGCCCGGCTTCTGCCACCAGTTCGGCTTCACATGCCCACCAGAGCTCGGTCAGGCTTTCTTCCCGGCCATCGGTGACGCAGTCGCGCATCCTCTGTTCGAGTTTGAGAACCTGAAGGCGGACTTCTTCGCCATCGGGCCCTTCCGGTGTTGCGGCTCTGAGCGCCTCGTTGACGATGGTGCTGAGGGGCCGCAGCAGAGGGTGAGGATCGTCACTGTCGATGAGCACCAGCGGAAAGTCGTGGCGCAGCTTGGACAGATCGCCATAGCGGGCAAAGAGCGCCGGTTGCAGCGATGGCAGAGTTTCAGCGGCATCAATCCGATCCGCTGACGGGAAGTCTTCCCTTGCGATTTGTGCTGATGGCATGACCGTTACTCCTCGCTCTGTGCCGGTTTGGCGTCTTTGGGCCAGATCCCGATCTTGTCGAATTCTTCGTTGAGAACCGTCGAGACAAGACCCGGCGTGTTTGGACGCTCACCAGCACGGAGCTCGTCGTAGCAAGGCACCTCCGGGTTGGAATAGAGGATGCCGACAGGGATTTCAGTCTCGAGCGAGGCCAGTTGCCGGGCCCGGTCGATGTTGAGCGGATCGTGCGTTTCCTGATTCTTGTAAACCCGCGACAGCTCCGGCTTCAGCCGCAGGCCATCCGAATGGGTCAGGATGCGGGTGCTGAGCGGATCGCGGACCGCATGGTCAAAATTGTGATCCATGAAGTTCGGGCAACGCTGCAGGATGCGGATGAAAGAAAAGCCCTTGTGATGATAGGCCTTCTGCAGGACGTCATAAAGCAACTCTGGGATCCAGTCGACAACCTGTGCCACGAAGGACACGTTGGCGACGCCAAGGGTCACGCTTAAGGGGTTGAGCGGATTGAGCGTCGCCCCCGTCGGCGTGGTGTTGCTCTTGAGGCCCTTGGGTGAGGTCGGCGAGGCCTGTTTCTTGGTCAGCCCATAGACGTTGTTGTCATGCAGCAACAGGGTCATGTTCATATTGTAGCGGATCGCATGCAGCCAGTGGGCCGCCCCGATCGAACAACAGTCGCCATCCCCGGTGGTCACGAAGACGTGCAGGTCTGGCCTGCGGATCTTGATCCCTTCGGCGATGGGTAGAGCTCGGCCATGAATGCCATGGAAGCCATAGGCATTCATATAGTGCGGCAGGCGCGACGCGCA
>NZ_OY759865.1 GCF_963662805.1 uncultured Cohaesibacter sp. | reverse complement strand
GCCATGGGGGGCGGCGCCCTCTGGTTGGCCGACAGCTGGCTCAAGCGCCAGCGCGGGCCCGTCAGCCCGCAAGGGGATCAGGCTTCGGTCGTGGTGGCGGCCCAGCTCATCCCCTTGGGTACCCAGGTGGAGTCCAAGCATGTGCACCTGTTGACTGTGCCCAAGGCGCTGCAGCCGGAGAACAGCTTCAGCACCCTGGAGGACGCCCATAGGACGGATCGCCCAGGTGGACTTGTTGCCGTCGGAAATTCTGCGGGCCGAGCGGCTGGTCAGGCCGGGTGAGGGCAACCTGTTTGCCAGCCTGATCACCCCGGAAAAGCGGGCGGTGACCATACGGGTCAACGATGTGGTGGGGGTGGCGGGATTCCTGCTGCCGGGCAATTACGTGGATGTGCTGGCCTCGGTGGAGCTGGATGGCAAAAACAACGTCAAGACCACCACAGTGCTGGAAAACATCCGGGTGCTGGCAGTGGATCAGACCGCCCGCACCGCCGACAACAAGCCGGTCATCGTGCGCGCCGTGACCCTGGAGGTGACGCCGCAGGAGGCGGAGAAGCTGATGACGGAAACCACCCGGGGCACCATACAGCTGGCTTTGCGCAACCCTGAGGATGTGGCACCCAACCCAACCCCGGTGGCGGCTGCCCCGCAATTGGCGGCCGTGACGCCACCACCCTGTCCGGCGCCTAAGGTGGTACGCAGTGGCGGCGGTCAATCGGTGACACTCATCAAGGGGGTGAGTGTCAGTCAGACCCGAGTTATCCAATAACCGGGCGCTCATGGCGGGGAGGACGCTATGGAGACGAAACAATACAAAGGGATCCTGGTGGCTGGCTTGTGGTGGTTGGCAAGTCTCGTCGGGGCGCCGCTGCAGGCGGCCGAACCGGCGGATATGGCGGTGCCCAGCCAGGGGGTCAGTGTGCCGGTCAATGGCGGGCGCATGGTGCAACTGCCGGGCAAGGCCAAGAAGGTGTCGGTGGGCAGTCCGGAGGTGGCGGATCTCATGGTGCTGCGCAGCGATCAGCTCTATCTGGTGGGCAAGCAACTGGGCAGCACCAACGTCATCGTCTGGGATGCCCGGCAGCGCCCCATGCTGATGCTGGATGTGGAGGTCACCCATGACCTCAATGGGCTCAAGAGCAAGCTGCACGAGTTCATGCCCGAGGAGGCCATCAAGGTGCAGAGCAGCCAGGGTAAGCTGGTGCTCAGTGGCCAGGTCTCCTCGGCGGAGAGGATGAATGTGGCGCTGCAGCTGGCCCGCACCTTCACCGGCACGGCCAAGTTTGGTGACGGTGCCAAGCCGGAGGAGCAGAACGAGGGCACCCTGATCAACATGTTGACCATAGGGGGCGCTCAGCAGGTGATGCTGGAGGTGACGGTGGCGGAGGTGCAGCGCTCCCTGGTGCGCCAGTTCGACTCCAACTTCATCTTTGCCCATAACGGCAGCAACTTCAGCTTCGGCGGTGTGACCAATGGAGCCAGCTTCCCCGATGCGGTGTTCAACGGCGTGGGGGGCGATGGTCGGATCCCGGTGTTCGATACCACCAACGGCGCCCTGGTGGGGCCGGCGGTGTCCGAATTTTCCCCCAACCCCCTCAATATCGATGGCAAGGGACTGTTTGCCAGTTACCTAAGCGGCAACACCCTGTTTAGCGTGGCCCTCAACATCGCCAAGCAAAACGGCATGGCCAAGGTGCTGGCGGAGCCCACCCTGCTGGCGCTCAGCGGGACCAAGGCCGACTTTCTCTCCGGCGGCGAGTTCCCGGTGCCGGTGCCCGATGACGATGGCCTGACCATCGAATACAAGGAGTTCGGCGTGGGGCTGCAGTTTGTACCCGTGGTACTGGATGCCGACCGGATCAACTTGGAGCTGGACGTGGCGGTCAGCGAGTTGAGCGGCACCAATGCCATGACCATATCGCCCTCCACCACCACATCCTCCTTTTATATCCCCTCCCTGACCAAACGCAGCGCCAAGACCACGGTGGAACTGGGCAATGGCCAGACCATCGGCATCGCCGGTCTGCTCAACGAAAACCTCAGCGATTTTGTGGAGAAACTGCCGGGGCTGGGGGATCTGCCGGTCATCGGCCAGCTGTTTCGCAGTCAGGAGTTTCGCAAGGGCGAGACCGAGCTGGTGATACTGGTGACGCCGCGCCTGGCCAAGCCTATCCGGCGAGAGGATATCCGGCTGCCTACCGACAACTTCGTCGAACCCACGGATCTGGAGTACTACCTGCTGGGCAAGATGAGCCGGCTGACCAGTGAAGAGCGGGGCGGCAATGGCCTGGCGGATACTTCCACGACCCCGGTGGCACCCGGAGTGGCGGTGGGCAGCGAAGGCCAATACGGTCATGACTTGTAGCAGGAGGCGGCCATGAAAAAAACCATAGTGATGCTGACGCTGGGCCTGGGGTTGAGTCTGGTTGGCTGTGCCAATGAGCCCCCCATGGGGCAGGCCAAGCGCCAGCTGATCCAGGCGCAGACCCTGGATCCTGAGGCAGGGCAGCTGGCGGTCAGTGCCGCCAATCCAGTGCCGGGGCGGCAGGTAGAACGGGCCGTCGCCGATTTGGGGACGCCCAAGGCGGTGGGGACCAGCGGCACCAGTATGGGCAGTGTCCTCAAGTAGTTAGCACCGCAATAAGGAGGTCAGGATGAACACGGCGGCCGTGATGCGAGGCCCCGCCCGCCAGGGGGGCATAGTGCTGGTGCTGGCGGCAGTTAGCCTGCTGGTGCTGCTGGCCATGGGAGCCATGGCCCTGGATGTGGGGCACCTGATCCTCAACAAGGGCAAGCTGCAGAACATGGTGGATGCGGCGGCCTTGAGTGCCGCCAAGACCCTGGATCTGGGCGGTGATCAGGCCCTGGCCACCACGGCGGCCATGTCCATGCTCGACACCCATCTGGCCCAGCCCGGATTCGCTCGCTTTAGTCTGGCGGGCGCGAATATTCAGGTGCAGTTTTCCGACAGCCTGCCGTTTACCCCCGGTGGCAGTGCCAATGCCACCTATGTACGGGTGGCGGTCAGTCAGGTGGACTTGCCGGAGTTTTTTGCCCAGGTGCTGCAGCTGGATATGCAGGTGCAGGCCAGTGCCGTGGCGGGGCCCAGCACCAGTCTGGTCAGCACCTGCAATCTGGTGCCGATGATGGTATGTGCGAGAGAACCAGAAGACCCTAATACCTTTGGATATGAGCCTGGTGAGTTGGTTGCGCTCAAATACAGTCATTCAAATAACGAATTGGGGCCAGGAAAGTTCCAGTTATTGAATCTTGGTGACTCCCATGGTGCTGACGACATCCGCTATCAGTTGGCGGGTGGATATGACACTTGTTTTAGCTCCGACGATGAGTATCTGGACACGGAGTCTGGTAACGATGTAGGACCTGTCGTGCAGGGGTTAAATACACGCTTAGGAAGCTATAAAGGCCCATTAAGAGGTCAGGAGTCTTCCTATCCACCCGATCAGGTTATTACGCAACCGGATAATCAGGTTGTTGTAACCGAGAATAAGAGTGATGGGACTTGGCAGATTTCACTGACAGATCCAGAGCAGGGACTGGACTTCGGTTTAGATGAATATTTGGCGGCAACTCAGGCTTGTGACGAGTCAGGTGACTGTGTTGGTGTTCCTTATCGTCGTGTTTTGGCAGTGCCTGTGGGGGAGTGTCCTGATCCACCGCGATTTTTGGGGCTGGCCTGTATGTATTTCGTTCAAGAGGTTCAGCAAAAGGGCAATGAGGCATATGTAATCGGTCAGTTTATGGAGCAGTGCGGTCTGGCGACAGGTACGCCAGGCATGAACCCATTGCAGGCGGGGCCCTACCGGATCCAGCTGTACCGGGATGATTTGAGTGGGGATTCCTGATGCGAGCCGTCAGATGCCAACTGGGGCTGGCCGTGGTGGAGTTCACCCTGCTGCTGCCCATACTGCTGATCCTGTTGCTGGGGCTGACCGAGCTGGGGCGAGCGCTGTACCAATATACCCAGCTGGAGAAGATCACTCGGGACACGGCGCGTTTTGTGGTGGAGGGGGCGGCCAGCGGCACCACCGGCCTACTGCAGCTCACCCCGGATGTGGTGGCCGAGGCCAGCGCCCTGGCGGTGAACGGTGATGGCAACAGCCAGCCTCTATTGCCCGGGCTCACGGCGGCAGATGTGACCATCAGTAGCCTGGGCGGAAGCATGGTGAAGGTGGAGATCCGCTACCGTTTCTCCCCCATGTTATTTGGCGACACCCTGCGACTGCCTCTGTTCGGCCTGGCGGATGATATCAGCCTGCAGTTCGACTTGGTCAGCAGCAGTGTCATGAGGGCCTTGTGATGATGTCTCATTTTCTGCAGCGGCGCAGCCGCGGAACCGTCCTCATCGAGTTCACTCTGGTGGCGGTGCTTTTCTTCCTGTTGCTGTTTGCCATCATCGAATTCAGTCGCCTGCTGTTTGTCTGGCACGCCTTGAGCGAGTCCACCCGGCGGGCGGCCCGCTTGGCCGCCGTCTGTCAGGTCAGCGAGGCGCAGCAGCTGAATGTGCGGACCTTGGCGGTGCTGGATCCCGGGCTGTTACCGGAGTTTGGCCCAGACAACCTGCAGCTCAATTACCTGGATGCCGCCGGGGTGCCCGTTACCGGGGATCTGACCCAGGCCGCCACCTTCAACCAGATCCGCTTCGTGCAGGCACGGGTGATCAATTACCAGCTACGGCTGATGATCCCCTTCTTGTCACTGGACTTGGAGGCGCTCTTGGCACCGGCATTTAGCACCACCCTGCCCAGAGAGAGTCTGGGAGTAACGCCCACCGGCTACACGGACTGTTAGGGGGAGCTTGCGGTGAGTACAGTCGTCGACTTACGCAGTGGCCAGACCGCCTATCCGAGGATGATCGCCACCTCGCTGGATTGCTGGCTGGTGAGCGCCCACCCCTCGGTGCTGGAGCACGTGACGGCCACACTGGCGCAGTGGAGCAATGTTCGCTGCCAGGCCTACGCCGCCCTGCTGCATCTGGAAGAGGCGCAGCAGGAGGAGGGGGGCATGCTCTGGCCCGATCTGCTGCTGCTGTATGATCAGGACGACTGGGAGCGCTCCTTGGCGGAGTTTCGCGAAGTCTCCGGTCACGGCCTGACCGCCGTGCTGCTGTTCAGCCAGCAGCCGGACACCGCCCTGATGCGGCAGGCACTGCGGGCCGGGGTGCAGGATGTGCTCAACCTGCCCTGTGACGAGGATGAGTTGTTGGAATCCCTGGCGGCGGTGGCGGCCCACAAGCTGCAGCATGGCCGGCTGGGACGGGTCAGCGTATTTCTCAACGGCAAGGGCGGCATGGGCGCGACTTTCATTGCCACCTCGGTGGCCCACTTGCTGGCCCAAGGAGAAGCAGGAGCGCACCGTGCTTATCGATGCCGATAGCCAGTTTGGCTGTTGCCATTATCTGCTGGGGGTTCAGCCTAAGTTTTTCTTTGTCCGAAGCCCTGGAACAGGTGGAGGAGCTGGACGACATGGCACTGGAAGGCTTGTTGTGCAAGCACGATTCTGGTTTGCGGCTCATCGGCAGTCGAACCGATGAGCTGGGGGGAGCTTCGACCCTGACGGCCCAGACCTTTGGCCTGTTTCTTACCAAGCTACGCCAGCATTATGACCATGTGGTGGTGGATCTCTCCCGCGGGGTGGAGGCCTGGAACATGCCGGCCGTGCTGGAAGCCCATCGCCTGTTCATGGTGGTGCAGCAGAGCCTGCCGGCCTTGCGGGATGCCGCCTTGCTGTTGCGTCAGATCCGTCAGGCCACCGGCATCGGTAACGATAAGCTCAGGGTGGTTGCCAACCGTTATTCCCCCCGGCTGGATATCGGAGGGGATGCCC
>NZ_OY759864.1 GCF_963662805.1 uncultured Cohaesibacter sp. | reverse complement strand
CCTTCGGCGTCCCACCAAGTCGGAGTTTGAAAAAGGACGATGGGTATATCATCCAAGTTGGCCGAGGTTCGCAAGGCCATCGCGGAGTGCGAAAAGGAAGCAGAACGAGCACCGGGAAGTGTGACACTCATCGCTGTTTCAAAAACGTTTGACGCTGATGTGATCCGAAAGGCTCTGGTAGCCGGTCAGCGGATCTTTGGTGAGAACAAGGTCCAGGAAGCAAAGGGCAAATGGCCCGAGCTTCGTGATGAGTTCGATGGGGTCGAGCTGCATCTCATCGGCCCCCTCCAGTCCAACAAGGCGAAGGATGCTGTCGCGCTGTTCGACGTCATTCATTCGGTCGACCGCAAGAAGATCGCCCGGGCCATTCGGGTGGAGATGGAAAAGCAGAGCCGACAGGTAGATCTGTTCGTTCAGATCAACACCGGGTCCGAACCACAGAAAGCGGGAGTTGTGCCTGAGGAAGCCGATGATTTCATCGGCTTTTGCAAGGTGGAGCTTGGTCTGAATATCCGCGGCCTGATGTGCATTCCACCCACTGACGCCAATCCGAAAGCCCATTTCAAGCTGCTGCGCAAGATTGCCAAGCGCAACGATATCAAGGAGCTTTCGATGGGCATGAGCTCGGATTATTCGGAAGCGATCAAGCAGGGCGCGACCTTTGTTCGGGTCGGCAGCGCGATCTTCGGGCACCGCAAGAAGCCGGTTTCTTCTCTCTAGTTCGATTTCCTGCAGGCGGGGTCCTGATCGGGTCTATCTCTGAATCCGGATTGTCGTATCGCGTCTCATGTGCATGAGCAGCTGCCTCAGATCCTCTTTCCGAAGCGCAATGCAGCCCTCTGTAGGCTTGTAACCCTCTCGCGCGACATGCATGAAGAGGGCGCTGCCCATACCCTTGATGCGCGTGGTGATGTTGATATCGAGCACCACCACGAGATCATAAAGGCTGTCGTCCCGCTTGAGGCACTCGTGGGAGGAGCCGAAGGGCAAGGCCACCGGCCTGTTGTAGCTTGGGTGATCAGGCGCATCACACCAGCCCATGTCATTTCTGATGGGAACAAACGGTAGCGTAGACACCGGGTGGCTCTCCCTATCTGCGCGATAGAAACCGTATAGCGGCCGCGTGACAATGATCGGCGTCGCTCCGTCGCCTTCCCGCTTTTGGCTTGTCATGCCTGTTCTTCCCAGCGCGACGGGAAAAGTCAGCTTTCCAAACTGCAGCAATCCCCTTGAGTGGTCATGAGGGCCGGAGCGGGGCTTGGGGCGGACGACGAGAGTGGAGATGCTTTGCATGGGCGACAGATGCTGTTGGGGTTGGTTTGTTGCGTGTCTGACATTTGTAGCAAGTCACGTGTGGTGCGGGTACTCCTTTTCTTTAAGCTGAAGTTTAGTCCCTTTTATCCTGCAACCGCTTTTCTCGGTGGTTATCCCTAGAAATCGGGTGGCGTTAAGTTACAAATGACTCACCGGCATTTTTCTTGCATTCCCAAGGTCTTGGCGTGTTCTTACCGATTTTTGGTCGAGGACGATGCTCATATATGAGGAAACAGATGACCATGACCAAAGAGACTCAGGAAACGGATCGCTATGTCAGCTTTATTGGCATTGAATGCGACAGAAACGCCGAGATCCTGCTGACCTATATTGAACGCCTGGCCACGGGCCCGGCGAGTGACAATCCCTATTGGCAGGGTTTTTTGAAAAAGATCGACAAGAGCCGGGCCGGTGACACGGCTACAGGGGATGCATTGTTCGTTGTTCATTCCCACATCAACATCATCCGTGACCTGTTTGAAGAGTATGATGACAAGGAAGCCATGACACTGCTCGAGAAGGTCGAACTGGAATGCTGTTGATGGCCGTCTGATCTTTCGCTGCCTGAGACGGGCCTGCCCCAATCATGTCTCTTTCTTGCCGGAAAGAGACGCCTGAGACATGAAAAAGTTGAAAAATTGAAGGCGATCAAGTGTTAATGACGGGGACGTGAATGTCTGTGACTTGCAATCATGTTCTTTCGTACCTTTATTGACGCCATTCAATGTTTGAACACTCATTGTTGATTTGGGGTGTGATTGTCGTAGGATCGGCTCAAAATGCTTGGCATGCTGTTCCACAAAGACATTTGCTAAGCTATGGTGATAGGCCTATCCGGGAGCGAAATATGACTGCGAGAAAAATTCTCCTCGTTGACGATGACAACGAACTGCGCGAAGCGCTTGTGGAGCAGCTGTCTCTTTATGAAGAGTTCGATATTGTTCAGGAAGAATCAGCCGCCCGTGGCATTCAGGCCGTCCGCGCAGATCATTATGATCTGCTGATCATGGACGTCGGTCTGCCGGACATGGATGGACGCGAAGCTGTGAAGCTTCTGAGGAAAGGAGACTTCAAGTCTCCCATCATCATGTTGACCGGCCATGACACCGATTCCGACACCATTCTGGGCCTTGAAGCCGGTGCCAACGACTATGTGACCAAGCCGTTCCGGTTTGCTGTCCTTCTGGCTCGCATTCGTGCGCAGCTTCGGCAGCATGAAAACAGCGAGGATGCAACCTTTGCCGTCGGTCGTTTCACCTTTAAGCCTGCGGCCAAGGTGTTGGCCGACGAAGCGGGTGGCAAGGTTCGTCTGACGGAGAAGGAAACCTCGATCCTGAAGTTTCTCTATCGCTCGGGCGACAAGCCGGTGAGCCGGGACGTGCTGCTTCATGAAGTCTGGGGCTACAATTCCGGCGTGACGACCCATACGCTCGAAACGCATATCTATCGCCTGCGTCAGAAAATCGAGAAGAATCCGTCCAATGCCGAGCTGCTGATCACCGAGGCTGGTGGCTACAAGCTCGTTCCCTGACGGTGGATCCTGACGTCTGGTCGGTGGCTCTGGGCAACTGCTTGGGGACGCACCGGGCTTTCCTTGACAAGGAGTGGAAGCACGCGCCTATATAGTCGTGTGCTTTTTTCATGCGGCGAGATTCGCTGCGGATGCCGGAATGACAAGATCAGATGAGCCTGACGAGTGATATCGACCTGCTGCGGCGGGTGCCCTTTTTCTCAGATTTCAATGAAGACCAGCTGCGGCTGCTTGCCTTTGGTGCGGAGTCGCGCGCCTATCGGGCCAAGCAGGTGATTTTTCGGCAGGGAGATCTGGCGGATTCGGGGTTTGTTATTGCCCAAGGCCAGATCCGCATGACGATTTCTCAGAACGGCCTTGATATTCAATCCCAGATTCTCGGTGTTGGCAGTCTTGTCGGCGAAATGGCACTGCTGGCGGAGACCCGTCGGTCTGCCATGTCAACGGCGATCGAAGATGTGAAGGTGGTTCAGATCCGCCGCATCCTGTTCCGGCGCGTGATGGATGAATATCCCGATCTGGCCAACCTGATGCATCATCGGCTGTCCGATCGTCTTAACGCGATGGTTGGTGACCTCGAAAGCATCCGCTCGCGGCTGGAAGACAACCTCGCCGCACCCATGAGCCTTGAAGACGTCGCCGAGTTCGTCGGGCGCGGGGAGTGATGGGCTAGTCCGCTCGCTAGTTAAGCGATATTTTCTTTGGGTCTATTTCTGTTTCAGATGACTTTTGCTCGTAACAAAAGAAGTTGAGCTTTCCCGGCAGCGAAAGACAATCACCGTATTCCTCTTTTGGGGAACCTCGTTCGGGAAATAATTTCTGTAAGCTCTCTGATATAGTACTTGCACGTGAGACTTTTGATTTTTCAAATTTAATTGAATCGACAGTCTCTATAACATGAGCGTGCTTGTTATTCTTCCATGTATATTCAATATATTTTACGCCAAACAGATCGATCACATTTGTCATAGAGCAATTTTGCTGAAAAGTAATTTTTTGATTTTTAATTTTTCTGCAAATACCCGAACTGTGGAGAGTCAATTTTCCTGCTTTAGATGAATATCTGGACTTAATGATGTCGTAGAATTTTGCGTTGTGCCAATAAAAATAAATTGGCCTCAATTCCATAAACCGTCTCTCGTCATTCAATTTGATAACGCCGAGTTCGCCGAAAATTTGCATGCTTTTGTTGACCTTAGTCAGATCGATTGAAACACTGCATGTACCTTCTCCTTCTGTGGGATACCTAACACGCGTACCGGTCACAACGTTGCCTATTCTCTTTAGGCCACCTTTGGCATCAGAGCTTCCTATCTCATTGGTGTTTAGCGAAATAGCGGCGCCTAGGGAATTTTCTCCTTCCCAGAGGTTCGCGGCAGCGCAAACCAGCGCAATGTGTTGTTGCGAGATGCGCTTTGGTATGGGGATTCCAAACACATCGATCTTCCACTTTGCGGCCTTGCCTGGAGTATCAATGTAGAACATATCTTTCGGTGGCGTTCCGAGCACTTCGATAAGAAGGCTGTCTCTCAGCTCCAAGAGTTTGCGGTTCGCAAGAATGGCGCTCGAATTAGATAGAGCGACGGCATATGCTGCGTTGATAAGTTCTGGAATCAAGAAGTCGATATTCAAGTCAAGTGATGGAGCGTGAAAACCTAATAAGGCCCTTCCATGAATATGGCGATCAAGAGCCATATAGCCGTCCTCACCTGTATTATGTTTACCGGCCATGAATATGAGGGCGCAGGCTGAAAGACATTGGCGGTTCTTTTTGACAACCGTGCCGAGGCCTTTTGCAACAATACTTGCAATTTTGAGGGCTTCGGAGAATGAGCCCCCCGAAGAGTTTAGACAGAGACGGCGGTTTCTAAAGTCTCCGTTGTGACCTCGTGGGTCGATTTTGCTAAAGCCAGACCCGACCAGATCTTCCTTTGGTGTGCTTGGATTTTTCTTCTGAATATCTGGGGTGACGATAAGGTCCAGCAGTTTCTCATAATCGCCTTGCTCAATCGTACCTTTCATCTTGAGAATGCAATATGTGTCTTCATCCCACATTTTCGTAAAGGTTGCGGCATTGCTTGTTGTAACGGATAAAAAAGCCAGAAGCAGCAAACCAATCAGACGGATAGTGTGTTCTGCTCTTTGCTTTGACACGGCTGTCTCCTTGACTATTTGCAAGTTCTGTCAAACGAAGGCTCATTATTCAGCAGCGCTTCCACCTTCGTTCCAAGCTTTGCCATGGAGTACTTTGTTCGAAGTTCTTCAATGGGTGCTCGATAAAGGCAAAGCAATCTGTCGGCAAACTCACCCAAGTGATCAAGGATCACGGCCTTTTCGCAAACGCCGGGATTATCATCAGAACTGGCAACACATGATGCAGCAGCATCCAGATAATCCATCACCCGAATGAGATCGGAAACTGTATCTTTTTGATCGATGGGGAATATGTGTTTCATCGCGATATCATCAAAGATATCCGCGCTACCGGATTTGTTGCTCAAGCTTGAAAGCGCGGGGTTCCGCCATGGGCGCTGCAGCTCCATGCGCGATTTCATCATTGCATCTTTTTGAAAATGCATGATGAATTGCAACGCATTGGACTTGCGTTCTTCGGTTCGTTCCTGAGAATAGGAATTATAGGCAACGATAATACCGACGATAACGCAGAAATAGCTTATCGCTTCGAGGCTTGATTTGATAACAATCCAGTTTTCCGCGATTGCGTCTTTCAATTGCATGGATCTTTGGGAACCTCAATGACTTCCAACTCATCTTCGAAATGCAGTTTATAATCTTTCAGACATTCGAGTTGGCCTTTGGTGAATTGGATCACTTCTGCCGGATGATCAGGCCCATCTTCTTTTGGTGCGATGGTCGGAACCGATGAATTTACAACTCGCTTGCTTAATATAGAAGCCAGATCGGTGTTTGGGCATTCATCCAGAAATATGATGATGTCATTGGAGGGAGTCTGACTGTATCGATCGATGTTTTGCTTGACGCACTGAAGCTGGCTGGCTTGCACAAACCAAATATCCTTTGCCTCTGACAAAGTTGGCATGGTTAGACCAATGATCAGGGCAGAAGCTGCACCGGCAAATTGATTGCTATTCACTCTCTCGTCCTTAAAATCAAACAAATATACATGACAATTGAATACTGAATTATTGCAACATTGAGATGAATTGCAATATGCGAAAAACTACTCATGGTTTAATAGAAAAGCCCCCGCCGATGGTTCGACGGGGGCTTAGGTGTTTAAGGCTGTCAGCAGATCAGAGCTGACTTCTACCGGTTCTGGCGGTTGTCGATGAGGTCTTCAACGACGGTTGGATCGGCCAGCGTCGAGGTGTCGCCCAGCGAGCCGAAATCATCCTCGGCGATCTTACGCAGGATGCGGCGCATGATCTTGCCGGAACGGGTTTTCGGCAGGCCCGGAGCGAACTGGATGAGGTCGGGCGAAGCAATCGGGCCGATCTCGTGGCGGACCCAGTTGCGCAGTTCCTTGCGGAGTTCTTCGCTTTCCTCTTCGCCTTCCATCAGAGTGACATAGACATAGATGCCCTGACCCTTGATGTCGTGCGGGTAGCCGACCACGGCGGCCTCGGAGACTTTCGGATGGGCGACGAGGGCGCTTTCGACCTCGGCTGTGCCCATGCGGTGTCCGGAGACGTTGATCACGTCATCGACGCGACCGGTGATCCAGTAGTAGCCGTCTGCATCGCGGCGCGCGCCGTCCCCTGCGAAGTAATAGCCCTTGAAGGTCTCGAAGTAGGTGGCGACGAAACGGTCATGGTCGCCATAGACCGTGCGCATCTGGCCCGGCCAGCTGTCGGCGATGCAGAGGATGCCTTCGCACTCGGTTTCGGCGATTTCATGGCCGTCATTGTCCAGCATCACCGGCTGCACGCCGAAGAAGGGACGCGTTGCCGAACCCGGTTTCAGAGCCGTGGCACCGGGCAGCGGGGTGATCATGATGCCGCCAGTTTCGGTCTGCCACCAGGTGTCGACGATGGGGCATTTTTCCTTGCCGACAACCTCGTAATACCATTTCCAGGCTTCCGGGTTGATGGGCTCGCCCACCGAGCCAAGAATGCGCAGGGAAGACAGGTCTGCGCCTTCCACATGCTCATTGCCGGCGCCCATCAGGGAGCGGATGGCGGTGGGAGCGGTGTAGAAGATGTTGACCTTGTGTTTCTCGCAGACATCCCAAAAGCGGGACGGGCTCGGGTAGGTCGGCACGCCTTCGAACATCAGGGTCGTTGCGCCATTGGCGAGCGGGCCATAGACGATGTAGGAGTGACCGGTGACCCAACCCACGTCGGCGGTGCACCAGTAGACGTCGCCATCATGATAGTCGAAGACATATTGATGGGTCATCGAGGCATAGACGAGATAGCCACCGGTGGTGTGCACGACGCCCTTGGGTTTGCCGGTGGAGCCGGAGGTGTAGAGAATGAAGAGGGGATCCTCTGCATTCATCGCCTCGGGCGGGCAATCGGCGGAGGTGTTGGCCGTTGCCTCATGATACCAGATGTCCCGGCCTTCGACCATCGGCACGTCGCCACCGGTGCGGCGGACAACGAGGATGTTGGTGTCGTGATCGACCTTTTCGAGGGCGGCATCGACGTTGGTCTTCAGCGGTACCTTGCGACCGCCGCGAAGGCCCTGATCGGACGTGATGACCAGTTTTGCCTCGGAGCCATTGATTCGGTCAGCCAGAGCGTCAGGCGAGAAGCCGCCAAAGACGATGGAATGGATCGCACCGACGCGAGCGCAGGCCAACATGGAATAGGCCGCCTCGGGGATCATCGGCAGATAGAGAATGACGCGATCCCCCTTTTTCACGCCAAGATCCTTGAGGGCATTGGCCAACTTGCTGACGCGCTCGTGGAGTTGGGCGTAGGTGATGTGTTCGCTCTCGGACGGATCGTCGCCTTCCCAGATGATGGCGGTCTGGTCACCGCGGGTCGCCAGATGGCGGTCGATGCAGTTGGCCGAGACATTGAGCTCGCCATCCTCGAACCATTTGATCGACACATTGTGGTAGTCGTACGAGGTGTTTTTCACCTTGGTGAACGGCTTGATCCAGTCAATGCGTTTGCCATGTTCACCCCAGAAGCTGTCCGGATCCTCAACGGATTTCTTGTACATGGACAGATAGGTGTCGTTATCGAGCAGGGCATGTGATGCCACTTCCGCCGGTACGGGATAGACGTTTTCCGACATGCGTTCCTCCCAGAACTCCTTCAAATGCAGTGAACCACAGGACTGTAAAGGCAGTGATGTGGCGACCGGTGTTCCCGAGCGTCTCTCCTTCAGCTCACTGGAACAGGGCTAGTTCAATATCCGCACTAATGCGCTCATAAGGTTATAGCGTCATTGCGCCGCAATCGCGGCTATTATGCTCAGACGACCCTATAGCGTCCACCGGTTCGATATTGCTCTTTCGTATGCCGTCGAAGGGGATTTGGGGGGTGTTTTCGGGGCTTTTGGGTCTTCAGCCCCGATTCTCTTCCACCAATGGATTAAGCCTCTGGTTGGATGAGAAAAATCTCGCCTTCACGCACCGTCACCTCGACTGATTCGAGATTGGCTCCAATGCAGGGGCCGACGATGCACAGACCATCGGAAACCTGAAAGCGTGCGCCATGGGTGGAACAGACCAGAAGGCTCGGGTTCTCCTTGTCGAGAAATTCGTCCGGGAACATGTCGAGTGGCGTCAGGAGATGGGGGCATTCGTTGTAATAGGCGCGGGCCTCCGGTGCGTTCGGACGCGAGGCCTCCCTGTCGAGAACGACGACGAGACTGACCTCTTCATCGGTAAGCTTGAGATTGACGCTACAGGCGCCGGTCTCGTTCAAATCCTCGAGGGCACACAGGCGGATCGGGTCAGACATTGGCAGCTCGCTACTCATCTTCATTTGTCGACATGAAGAGGCAGGCTAACCGATGATCGGCTGCCTGCCTAGGGCTGGGATGACCTGAAGATGATGGAGCGAGTTATTCGGCAGCGGTCTTGATGGGGTTTGCCGCCCGGCGGACCATGCCATAGAGATCTCGTGGTTCGTCGGGGTCGGCCAGCATATCGAGCTCATCATAGAAAGCGGTGTTCTTGATTGCGCCATAGAGATAGCGCAAGGCCGAGAAGTCCTCGATGGCGAAACCGACCGAATCAAACAGGGTGATCTGGTTGTCGGACGTCCGGCCCTTCTCTTCGCCGGTGATGACGCGCCAGAGTTCCTTGACCGGATGGTCTTGATCGAGCTGCTGGATTTCGCCCTCGATGCGGGTCTGAGGCGGATATTCAACGAATATGTCGGAGCGCAGCAGGATGTCGCGATGCAGCTCGGTCTTGCCGGGGCAGTCGCCGCCGATGGCGTTGATATGCTGGCCGGAGCCGACCATGTTGTCGGTGAGGATCGTGGCGCACTGTTTGTCGGCGGTGCAGGTGGTGATGATATCGGCACCGGACACGCACTCCTGATGGCTGTCGGTGCGGATGACCTTGAGGCCGGAATCCTGAAGATTGAAGAGCGCCTTCTCGGTGGCGATGGGGTCGATGTCATAGAGGCGCACCGTCTCAATGCCGCAGATGCGTTTGAAGGCGAGAGCCTGGAACTCGCACTGGGCGCCGTTGCCGATCATCGCCATGACCTTCGCATCTTTTGGCGCGAGATATTTGGCCGCGACGGCGGACATGGCGGCGGTGCGCAGGGCCGTCAGGATGGTCATTTCGGTTAGAAGCACCGGATAGCCGGTGTAGACATCGGCAAGAAGGCCAAAGGCGGTGACGGTCTGAAGGCCTTCCTTTGTGTTCTTCGGATGACCGTTGACATATTTGAAGCCATAGACCTCGCCGTCTGAGGTTGGCATCAGTTCGATGACGCCTTCCTTGGAGTGGGAAGCAACACGCGGTGTCTTGTCAAAGCTTTCCCAGCGGCGGAAATCACTCTCGATCTGGTTTGCAATTCCTTCGATGATCTCTTCGACGCCGATCGAAAGGATCAGTTTCATCATGTTGTCGACGGAGACAAAGGGAACGAGATTGAGCTTGCCTTTTTGTGGGGTCATCGGATGTGCCTCGAATGGTCTACTTGGTGATCAGTGGGGGCAGCGATGAAAGGTCCATTGGCGTCAATTGTGAACCGCGCCCAGTGAACCTTCAGGATAGCGGTTGGTAAATTCAGTCAAAATGGAAAAACTCTTCAAGATTCGCTAGAGTTTTGGCAAAAATCACAGAGTGCTTTGTACAAAATTACAATTTGAAGGATTTGGGGTGTCGTTATGGTTGAAGCCAAGCATGTCTATGATCAGCTGGATCGCGATCTGATCTCGCTGTTGCGTCATGATGGACGGGCACCGCTGTCCAAGCTTGCGGATATTCTGAAGGTGTCACGAGGCACCGTGCAGAACCGGCTTGACCGGCTGGTGGAGTCGGGGGCGGTGCTGGGCTTCACCGTTCGGGTGCGCGAGGATTACGAACTCGACGGTATCCGGGCGGTGATGATGATTGAGGTGGTTGGCAAATCCACGTCTCAGGTCATTCGTCGCCTGCGCGGGATGCCCGAGCTGCACACGCTGCACACCACCAATGGATCCTGGGATCTGGTGGCGGAAATCCAGACCGCGTCTCTTTCGGACTTTGACCGGGTGTTGCGTGAAGTGCGGCTGATCGAAGGGGTGCTGAACAGCGAGACGAGCATTCTGCTCAGCACCATCTGATCTTTTGGCTTCGGTCAGCCGAAGGCGCCAAGAATTGCGCCCTGAACCATCAGGTTGACGAGCCAGTGCCCGGCGTCGATGAGGGTCAGGCGAAAGGGCTTTTTCTGATAGGCATAATTGACGCTGCAAGTGGTGGCGACAAAACCGATCCAGATGAAAAGGCCGGAGAGCATGCCGCGGCGAACGGTCGGATCTCCCACATGAACGAGAATGCCGAACAGCATGGTCGCCATGACGAGGTTGGCGATGGCCGCGATGATGAAGGGTGTGGTTGACGGGCGTCCGCTTTCGCCCTTGATGTCCTGCTCGGTGAGACCTGCCGCCCTCATCCATTGCTTGCCAAGTGCCATGTACCAGATGGCTCCGACAGCAAAGCCTGCGAGCGCGGCAGCAAGAGCTGCCATCCAATTTACTTCTCCCAGTGGCATGGTCTATCCTTTCGGTGGCTGTGTTCTTTGTGCTTGTTAAGAGCAGATTTGTTTTGATAAGGGAATATAGTTAGTTGTTGAAGCAAGGGATAGATCGAGAGAGTCAACCGAAAGTGATTGGCACTTGAAGACAAGAGTCCCCAATTTACGCAGTATGAAAACATTCGGTATGCCATTTTTGCGCTCTTTCGGTCGCCGCACTCCAGTCAGACTTGGTGGTCTGATGATGTCTGCTGTCCTGTGTTTCGGGTGGCAGACCGGGGCAGCCTTTGCCAACAGCACACCAACGGCGGTGGTCGAATTGTTCACCTCGCAGGGCTGCTCGTCCTGTCCTCCTGCTGACCAACTGCTTTCCGAGTTGGCCAAAAATCCCGATGTCATCGCCCTAACCGAGGCGGTCGACTATTGGAACTATCTCGGCTGGGTCGATGACAATGCCCGCAAGGAGAATACCGCACGTCAGCAGAATTATGCCCGTGTGCGCGGGGATCGCCGGGTTTATACGCCGCAGATGGTGATCAACGGTCGGGTGCATGTCGTGGGCAGTCGTCGCGGCGAAGTGGAAGAGTCGCTTCGTTCGGTTGCGTCCGGTGCCGGGAGGCTTTCCGTGCCGATCAGCATGGAAAAGGGGCCGGAATCGCTGACCATTTCCATCGCAGAGCGACCGGCCGGAGCGAGCGATATCAAGGACGGGACGCTCTATCTTGTGCAGTTCAACCGCCAGATCTCCGTTGACATCAAGCGCGGGGAGAACCGCGGGCGATCAATAACCTATCACAACGTGGTCAAGAGCATCATGCCCATCGGCATGTGGCATGGAGAGGCGGTGGAAGTGGAACTGCCGCTCAATGAGATCCACAAGGATGGACACGATGGCTGCGCGGTGTTGTTGCAGGCCGATGTTGGTGGGCTTCCTGGCCCGATCTTCGGTGCAGCAAAGCTCGATCTGCGCTGACCGTTGATGTTTACGGGCCGGTAGCGTTCGAACTCTCGCCTTTCTTTCCCGATTGCACTTTCCCAGATCGCCGAGATGAAAAGAGCGCCGCCACCTTGTGTGACGACGCTCTTGTTGTTCTATCAATTCAATAAGGGATTGGATCAGCTGTTGCTGTCCTTCTTGACCCATTTCCATCCAGTGATCATGGGGTGGATCAGGTTCTCACGCTTCCAGACCTTGTAGAAGGCGATGGCAAGGACATGCGCAATGACAATAAGAAGCACCAGCGTCGCAATCAGATGATGCATGCCATTGGCCCATGTTGCCGTGTCATAGCCGACGGTGCTCGCTAATGGCCCGACGTTGATATAGTCGTCCGGATCAGCCATGAGGCCGGTCGCGACCTGCGCGATCAGAATACCGAGCAGAGCAAAGGCGGCGAGGGCCCCAAGGGGATTGTGGCCACGCCAGTAGCTTGGCTCACGCTTGAAGATGCTACCCAGATAGGAAATCAGTGTGCTGGGACCGTAGATGAAATGGCTGAAGCGGGCGACTTTGGGGCCAACAAAGCCCCAGATCAGGCGAAAGGCCAGCAGGACGCAGATCGCATAGCCAAAATAGAAATGAAGGGTCATGACACTGGGGCCAAATTCCCCAAGTCCCCAGGCGGCGACCACACAGATCACAAGCAGCCAGTGAAAGAGGCGCAGGGCCGGATCCCACAGGCGCACTTTTTCGAGATTGGTGGAAGTTTCGGGCGTGCTGGACGCCTGGTTCGGGGTGGTGGTCTCGACAGTCATGCTTGATTACACTCTAAAGAATGAAAAGGAGAAGGCCGGGCGTTCCATAGGGAGCCCGGCTTTCCTGAATGGCTTACTTCTCGCGATAGGCGTCGTGGCAGCTCTTGCAGCTTGCGCCGACGGCCTGGAAAGCTCCGGCAAGTTCGCCTTTGCCCTTGCCGGCTTCAGTCTTCAGAGTGGCAGCGGCTGTCTGGAGGGCCGTGAATTTTTCTTTGAAGCCGTCCATGTCTTCCCAGATTTTGGCGCTGGCTTCCGTTTTGCCCGGCATATCCTGATTGGAGGTGCCTTCGAGGAAGAACGGGGAAATATCGGTGGTGCTGAGTTCGGCGAGCTTGTCGGCGTGCTGCTGAGCGGCAGCGGCGTCATAGTCGCCTTTCATGATTTTAACCAGTGGGCCCATTTCACCGCCAAGCTGTTTGAAGAAGGCCTGACGTGCGGCGACAGCGTCTTCCTTCTCATCTGCGAGCGCGGGGGAGGCGAGCAGTGCAAAGGCAACTGCGGCAAAAGCGATTTTTTTCATAAGTGGTCCTCTTGAACTATCAATCCGTTTTGAAAACAGGAATAAACGGCTAGTCATGATCCTAACATCAGAGTTTGGCGCGACACGATGAAAGTTGTTCATCCTTTCAATGAAATTTACGTGATGACACCATCGTACTTTTCCGATGTGGCTCTGTTTCAAGAGTACTTGCATTGTTATGAAAATAAATGCGACAAAATGGCTGGTTTCAGCCCTTTTTGTCCGAATGAGACTGGAGCCCATGCTCTTGGATCGGATGCTCTCTTCACGGTCAATTGATTCAAGCCTGTGTGCCAAGTCTTGTGCACTGCATCAATTTTGGCAAAAAAGAGGCAGCGCTTCGTGGCGCTGGCCTTGGATCATTGGACTGAAAATTCGGGACCAAGTGTCGATCAGAGACCGGCTTTCTCGCGGATCTGATGGAATTTGGTCTCGGCATTCTTCCATTCCGGGCCTTCGGCAAACCGCAACAGGGATGCCAGAAACTGGTCGGAGAATTCCTCAGCCGCCTGTGCGGGAAGCAGCGAGGGAAGATTGTCGATCGACGTGACTTCCACCGCATCGCCGTCGCCATTCTTGCCAACCTCGATCACGGGATCGGTCCAGCTTGTCGGCTCCTTGTAGATCGGCAGCGGGTTGAAATCAGAGAAGGGATCGCAGGAGACGTCCGAGATGACCTTCATGCGCGACTGGGGCGCTGCAAGATGGGTCTGGTTGGCCAATAGCAGGCCCGGTCCGGTCATCAGCACGCAGTTGACGAGCATGTTGTGGGACAGAAGAGCGGTGCGGTTGAGAATGCGGGTTTCCTCGATGTCCCATTTGGTCACCGGAATGCCCACGGCTTCAAGGCATTCGCTTGCACCGGTGCCAGAGCGTCCCTTGGCGCCGACAACAATGGCATTCGGCAGCGGTCCGTCAACTTCTGCAGCAAGCGCCTTGAGCTTGTCGATGATTACGGCCTGGCTTTCAAAAGGTGAGACGCCTTTGGTGATCTCGTCCCGACCGGCGCGGCGCTCCAGCAGGCGATGAGCGCCGAGAGCGGCTCCCATCCAGCCAGCCCAGTAGCCGAAGGCAGCAACCCGTCGGCCGTCATCATTGACCAGAAATTCGATGTCATAAAGCAGGCCGCCACCGTTGACGAAGCGGGCCATTTCCTTCTCCCATCCGGTCTGATCCTTGTAGATATGGGCAAAGTGGATCATGTGATGAGGCAACTCGGCGGGCGTTTCGGCCAGTTCCTTGAGGCCCAGAATAACCATGTCCGAGGGCGCATCTACCCAGGAGCGGGGCTCGGCCATGTAACAGCCGGCACTCTCGTAATCCTCATTCGAGAAGGCGCGCTTGGTGCTGCGCTCGACGGTGACGCCAAAACCCTGTTCGATCAGAATGCGGGCGTTTTTCGGGGTGAGGGCCGTGCGGCGTTCGGTGGCGCGGTCTTCGTCGCGTAGCCAGAAATGGGCTTTCTGAGTGGGCATGAAGCAACTCCGTAAGGTTGGTCTTTTTCATCTGCTTGCGTGCTGTTTGGGGGGCTGTGACGGCGGCAGATTTATATTTGGCGCTACAATAGCCTTTTTAAGGCAAAATGATAGAGAAACCGACTAAAGCGTTTGTGGTTTGTTGATGCCTTTTGCTCATTGCGAACGGCTCTCAGGTGAGCATCAGACGAGCGGGAGCGAAAAAACGGTCGATTTTCGGGCATTTTGCCCGCGTGGTCACAAATTATGCAGTCGGAATTATGACTCTGTTTAAGCTTCGATATTAAGGTTCGCGGCATAAAGGAGATGTGATGCTCGAAGCGCTCGATTTTGCCACCTTATATACCTGTTTCTTCCTGCTGGTTCTGGTGGCAACCGTGACCATGTCTACGGTGTGGCGAAGCAATCCAGAGGAGAAGGCTGCCGCATACTGGACCGCATCCTTTGGCTTCGGTGCTGTTGGCGTTCTGTTGCTGGCACTGCTCGAGCGTTTGGGCGAAGAAGCCGCGATAGCCGAAACGGTTTTTGTTTTTCTCACTTTCATGCTGTTCTGGGGCGGGTTTCGCGCCTTCAACAAGAAGTCGACGCCGACGTGGAGCTTCTTTCTCGTTCCGGCACTTTATCTTGTCAGTTGCTATTTCTGGCCAGTGATCTATCTCGATGCCAATTTGAAACTGGCGATCGAGTCCACATTGATCGTGCTGGTCAGTTTCAACAATGCCTATGAGACTCTGAGTGGGCCCGCAAATCTGCAACTGTCGATGAGTCGACCGATTAGCTGCGTTCTGGTGGTACACGGGCTGTTTCGTCTGGGCATGATCTACATGGCCTTCGCAGTGCCTTCTGCAATCGTCGACGGCAGAATGACTGCAGGCTGGTGGAAAATCCTAGTTCTCGAGATCTTCGTCAACTCGAGCTTCATGGCGATCATGACGATCATTCTACTCAAGGATCGCACCGAGCAGCAACACCGGATTGCGTCCGAGACCGATGTGCTGACTGGCATAGCCAATCGCAGGGCTTTTGTTGATCAGTGCGACAGCCTGCTTGAGCGGGATGATCCGGCTCAGGTTCTTGCCGTGCTCGATCTTGATCATTTCAAATCGGTCAACGACAGTTTCGGGCACAATGCAGGTGATGAGGTTCTGTCGGACTTTGCGAAGGTTGTTACCAGACATTTGCCTGCTGATGCCCTGTTTGGGCGTATGGGCGGCGAGGAGTTTGCAATCTTTCTGCCCTCCGGTCATCACCAAGTCAGAGGCTTTCTGGAGGCAATCCGGGCCGATGTCGAAGTAGCAGGGTTCGAGCACAAGGGCACACCGATCCCCATTACGATCTCCATTGGCTTCGTGACCGTCAAGCAGGCGGGCAACGAGTTCAATCTATTGTTCACGGCTGCCGACAGTGCGCTTTATGCTGCCAAACAGAATGGGCGCAATTGTGTGCGCAAATTCTCGCTGTCGCAATTGCTTGACAATGTCGAACATGTCCAGACCGCCAAAGCTTTCCGTCCTGGCTATCGTGCCGTGCCGGCAACAGATCCATTAAAGCGCGAAGCCTCTTGAGTCTCAGTCGTCCCAATTTCCATAAACCCTGTCGCCGCAAAAGCGACGAAAAGCCCGATTTTGGCCAAATGGCGGTTGACGCGGAGGGCTTTTCCGCGTAGAAACCGGCCATTCTCAACATGAGACACAACATATTGAGCCACTGACCCGGTCCCGAAAAGGTGTAAAGAGCACCGGGAAGTCCCCATCCGACAGCGCGATGCGCCCTCGGATGTTTTTGTGCTATGCGCTTTTTTTCGATTGGCGGTTGGCACAGGGGCGGCAAAGGCCCACGTTGAGGTGAGCTTGTGATGAGAAAAGGCAAAGGAGCAACGAATGTTTGAATCTCTATCAGATCGCCTGGGCGGAATTTTTGACAAGCTTTCGAAGCGTGGTGCGCTTTCGGAGTCTGATGTCAATGCCGCGTTGCGCGAAGTGCGCCGTGCGCTGATCGAGGCCGACGTTGCTCTGGATGTGGTCCGCACCTTTACCGAACAGGTGAAAGAGAAGGCCGTTGGCGTTGAGGTGATCAAATCAGTCAGCCCGGCGCAGATGGTGGTCAAGCTGGTGCATGACCAGTTGGTCGAGATGCTCGGATCCGATACCCAGGTCATCGATTTGAATGCCCCGGCTCCGGTTCCGATCATGATGGTCGGTCTGCAGGGCTCGGGTAAGACCACATCGACCGCCAAGATCGCGCTCCGCCTGCAGAAGCGTGAGCGCAAGAAAGTGCTGATGGCCTCGCTCGATACCCGTCGCCCCGCCGCGCAGGAACAGCTGCGCGTGCTTGGTGAGCAGAACGGGATCGATACCCTGCCGATCGTCGAGGGCCAGAGCCCGACGCAGATTGCAGAACGGGCGATGAATGCGGCTCGGCTCGGTGGCTTTGACGTTGTCATGCTCGATACCGCGGGCCGGACCCACGTCGATGAGCCGCTGATGCTCGAGATGGTCGACATCCGCAAAGTGACCAACCCACACGAAATTCTGCTCGTTGCCGACAGCCTCACCGGTCAGGACGCGGTCAATGTGGCCAAGAGCTTTGACGAGCGGATGGATCTGACCGGGATCGTTCTGACCCGTGTCGACGGTGATGGTCGCGGCGGTGCTGCGCTTTCCATGCGGGCGGTGACCGGCAAGCCGATCAAACTGATGGGTGTTGGCGAGAAGGCCGACGCTCTTGAAGAATTTCATCCCGAGCGTATCGCTGGCCGTATTCTTGGCATGGGCGACATCGTCAGCCTCGTTGAGAAGGCTGCCGAAACGATTGATGCCGAAAAGGCCGCGCTTGCTGCCGAAAAGCTGCGCAAGGGCAAGTTCGATCTTGAAGATCTCAAGGATCAGCTCGGCCAGATGGCCAAGCTCGGTGGCATGAGCGGCATCATGGGTCTGATGCCCGGTGTCGGCAAGCTGAAGAAACAGATGGCAGCGGCCAATCTTGACGATTCCATCGTGGGGCGTCAGGTAGCGATCATCAATTCCATGACCCGCGCCGAACGGCGCAATCCCGAACTGCTCAAGGCCAGCCGCAAGAAGCGCGTGGCGGCCGGTGCCGGTGTCGAGGTTTCCGAGGTCAACAAGCTTCTCAAGATGCATCGCCAGATGGCGGACATGATGAAGATGCTGGGCAAGAAGAAGGGCGGCCTCGGCGGTCTCTTCGGTGGCGGTATGCCACAGGTCGATCCGGCCCAGCTCGAAGCAATGCAGAAATCCGGTCAGATGCCTGAGATGGGGGATCTGACCAAGGGATTGGGGGGAGGATTGCCCGGTGGCGGTCTTCCCGGTGGTCTCCCGGGCGGATTTCCTGGCGGCATGCCAGGGCTTCCCGGCCTTGGTGGCCCCAAATTCCCCGGCCTCGGCGGTATGTCGGGCAAGGGGAAAAAGAAACGCTGAACCTGACCCGACGGTTGGTTCACTCTCGAACTGAAAGGCCAAGGGCTGGCAACAGCCATGAAAAAGTTGGCCAAGAACACAAAGAATAAGGCTAATTTGGAAAGGAAACTCCATGGCTACCAAAATTCGTCTGGCTCGCGGCGGCTCCAAGAAACGCCCGCACTACTCCATCGTCATTGCCGACATCCGCTCTCCGCGTGATGGCCGCTTCATCGAAAAAGTAGGCACCTACAACCCACTGCTGTCGAAAGACGACGAGCGCCGCGTTATTCTGAAAGAAGACCGCATCAAGCATTGGCTGGAACAGGGCGCAAAGCCGACCGACCGTGTGCTGCGCTTCCTTGACGCTGCCGGCATGGCAACCCGTCCGGCCCGCAACAACCCGAACAAAGCCAAACCGGGTGCGAAAGCTCAGGAACGTCTTGAAGAAATCCGCCAGAAGGAAGAAGACGCAGCCGCTGCTGCTGCTGAAGCTGCTGCAGCACCTGCAGAAGAAGCTCCGGCTGAAGAAGCAACTGCGGAGTAATTCCGATCGGTTTGAGGGGGTCCAGGCCAATGCCCGGACTCCCTTTTTGATTCCTTGTCCCCAATGCGGGGTACCAAGACTGGATACCAAGACAGGAAGAATGCCATGGCCAAGACCACTTCAGAGCCTGAAGGTAAGATCTGCATTGCCCAGATCGGTGCGGCTCACGGTGTTCGCGGGGAAGTTCGCATCAAACTGTTCTCCGATGATCCGGATGCACTGACGCAATATGGGCCGCTTCAGACCGCTGAAGGGGATCGTCGGTTTCAGATCCTGTCGGCTCGCCTGTCAAAGACGGTCTTTGTTTGCCGCATCAAGGGACTGAACGACCGCAACGAGGCCGAAGCGCTGAATGGTGTGCGTCTCTATGTGGATCGGGAGCAACTGCCCGAGCTTGAGGAAGAGGAATATTACCATTCCGATCTCATCGGGCTAGAGGCGCGTCTCGAAGACGGCACAGTGCTTGGATCGATTGTCGCCATCCATGATTTTGGTGCGGGCGACCTGCTCGATATCGTGCCGAGCCGGGGCAAGGGGCTTTATGTGCCCTTCACGCTGGCGGCGGTGCCCCATGTCTCACTCGACGAGGGGTATGTCACGGTGATCCCGCCTGAAGGACTGCTCGATGAAGCTGACGAGAGCGAGCGGCGCAAGGAAGGTGAGGCGGCCGATTTCAGCGCTCAGCCTGAATTGCTCGAAGGCCTGAAAAAGGATTGATCGGAACAGGACCATGTCGGACGAGACTTTATCGGCTGAAGAACAACAGGTGGCAGAGCCTTGGCGCGCCACAGTCCTGACGCTCTATCCCGACATGTTTCCCGGCCCGCTCGGCACATCTCTGGCTGGACGCGGGCTTGAGAATGGTCTCTGGTCGCTGGAAAACCTCCATATCCGGGACTTTGCCGAAGGCAAGCACCGCAATGTTGACGACACCCCGGCTGGTGGTGGCGCAGGCATGGTGCTGAGGCCTGATGTTCTGGCCAAGGCCATCGACAGTGCCACGGGGGAAGGGGACGACCGCCCCCGCATCCTTCTGTCGCCCCGCGGTGTTCCCCTGACGCAGGAAAAAGTCCGTGAGTTGAAGGACGCTGGCGGCGCGATTCTCGTCTGTGGTCGGTTCGAAGGGGTCGATCAGCGGGTGATCGAGGGGCGGAACCTTCAGGAAATTTCCATTGGTGACTATATCCTGTCCGGCGGTGAACTCGGTGCCATGGTGCTGATAGATGCGGTCGTGCGGCTGTTGCCCGGTGTCATGGGCAAGATTGCGTCCGGCGAGGATGAAAGCTTCGAAAGTGGTCTTTTAGAATATCCCCATTACACCCGGCCGACGGTCTGGGAAGGACGTGAAATTCCCGAAGTGCTCGCATCCGGTCATCACGGCAAGATTGCTGAATGGCGTCATGAACAGGCGATAGAATTGACCAAAGAACGTCGACTGGATTTATACAACTTATGGAAGAATGAGAACGGTTGAACTAGTTTAGATGTTCTTTTTCTTGCTTGAGCCGGGAATCAACTTCTCAATTGTGTTTTTACGTATTAGTTCGGACTTGTGTTCATTCCTGTGCTTCTATTCGATAAAAATTGAAAAAAATACCTCCGCTACATTTTTATATATTTCTACTCTTGTACTATATTTCTGTTGGATATGTTTGTTTATTTCTCCGTATATATGCAGAAGAGGACAGAAGTTATCTGATATTAACTATTTTGGATTGAGCTTGAACCAGGAATTTTTTTGAGGGCAAGCCATGAATCGAATTTCTGTCAATATCCTTCTTAAGTCTGTGATCAGCATGATGATTGCAGTCATCCTTTTCCAACTTGGGACCAAAGCCTGGAATTCCTGGCAATTGTCCGTCAATGCACAGCAAACCCAATCGGTGGCGGAAGTTACGCGGCTGATGTTCCGGGCCTTGCCGCAGTTGCGGATTGACCGATCCAATACACAACGTGCTCTTGTTTCAGATGGCGGATCGCAGTTTGCGGCTGCAGCAAACAAGGCCCGTGAAGTGGAGATGCCTCCAATTCGCGAAGCGATTTCCTTGTTGTCCAATTCCGCAATCGATGATGCTTCCGAGCTGGCAGGCCGTCTCAAGTCGACCTTCGATACCCTGGAAGACATGCAGGCCAAGACTTCTGCGGCTTTTCAGAGCTCTGGCTCCGCAAACAATGATGCTCTCGTTGAAAGCTACAGCAAGGCTGCCGGAGCAATGATCGACCAGTTGTCCGAGACATCGGCCATTCTGGCGAACCACATCCGCTTTGCCGACGGGTTCATCGACCGTCTCTTCGACATCAAGGATCTGATCTGGGTCGTGCGCAACAGCATGGGCAATGCCTCGGGCATAACTGCCAATGCGCTCGGAGATATCGGAGTGGATGACGCCGGTCTTGAAGGCTACATTGCCGTGATGGCGACCGGGACCGATGCCTGGGACTCCGTGGTGCGGATGTCCAAGGGTGTGCATATGCCTCAGGTTTTCAAGGATGCTTTGGCAAATGCCGAACAGGGCTATTTCAAGGAAGGCGTCCCTGAAAAACAGCTTGAGATTATTCGCAAGGTGTTGCGTGGCGAAAAGCCGTCGATGACTACGATGGATTGGTCCAATTACAACGCGCCTCGTCTGACGATCTTGTTGAATGTCGCCAATGTCGCTCTTGATGTTGCGATGGAGGCTGCCGAAGAAAACCAAGCTGAAGCGTCGTCCACCTTCATTCTATCATCGGTCTTCTTCGGTGTGGCTCTTGTGTTTGCGGTTGTGCTGCTGTTTGTGGTCCAGCGCCGTGTCATTGCACCGCTCGAAATTATGCGAGATCGCATGATGTCTCTTGCCAATGGCGACTACAACACCGAAGCCCCCTATCTGGAGCGCAAGGACGAGATAGGTGCCCTTGGGCGGACGATGGCGATTTTCCGAGACAACATGCTGGAGACTGAACGCCTTCGCAAAGAGGCGGAAGAAAAAGACCGTCTTGATGCCGAACGGCGCAAGAAGGAGATGCAGGATCTCGCCGACCGGTTCGACAGCGCCGTGGGCGGTATCGTCGACATGGTGGCTTCCGCCGCCACCGAGCTGCAGTCTGCTTCTGAATCGCTCACCTCTTCGGCTGAGCTGACCAAGGAGCAGTCCACGTCTGTTGCGGCGGCGGCTGAAGAAGCGTCTGCCAACGTCGGATCCGTGGCCTCGGCGACCGAAGAGTTGACATCCTCGGTGCATGAAATCAGCCGTCAGGTTTCCAAATCGTCCGAGATCGCCTCTCAGGCGGTAACAGAGGCGAACGCGACCGATCAGCAGGTTCAAAGCCTGTCCGATGCCGCCGACAAGGTGGGTCAGGTTGTCGAGCTTATCAGCAACATCGCCGATCAGACCAACCTGCTGGCCCTCAATGCGACGATCGAGGCTGCCAGAGCCGGTGAGGCGGGCAAAGGCTTTGCGGTGGTTGCCGCAGAAGTGAAGCAGCTTGCTGATCAAACCTCCAAGGCAACCGCAGAGATCGGTTCGCAGATCGAGTCGATCCAGAATGCGACCAGTGGAGCAGCTGACGCGATCCGCGGGATCCGGGCAACGATCGAGAACATGAACGAGATCGCCTCGACCATCGCCGAAGCGGTGCATGGTCAGGGAGAAGCCACCGGCGAGATTGCCCGCAACGTTCAGGAAGCCTCGATCGGAACCCAGACGGTGTCTGAAAGTATCACCCATGTGACCCGTGTGGCTGGTGATTCCAGCAGTGCTTCCGGTCAGGTCTATGCTTCCGCTTCCGAGCTCAGTCAGAATGCCGAGAGGCTTAAGGCGGAAGTCGGGACATTCCTTGCGGGTATTCGCGCGTCCTAAGGTGACATCAACCCGACCGGTTCGAACTCAGAGATTGAAAGGCCCGCCGAGGATTTCTCTGGCGGGCTTTTTGTGTCTGTTGATCCGTGAGGTCCTGCGTAACCTTCAGGTGCGCACGACAGCCTCAGAAGGATGAGCATCGGTCGGAGCCGGTCGGACTTTCGAGAATCGCGCTGTTGCCTTTGCTGTGAAGGGAGTAGATCCCGTCCGTATAGCGCGTGCCAGACCCCGAGCGGACCTGCTCTAGGCGACGTTCCGGGGAGCCGTCGATTGTGAAGACCGCATAGCCCTCACCTTCATTGTGATAGCTGACCGAAAGCGGGATGCCTTCGTCGCAGGTATATTGAACCATGTTGCCGCTTGGCTCCTGAGGCTGTTGCGGCTGATTTGGCTCAACGTCGGCGATGGCGTTGGTAATGGTGTAGATCTGGCGTTTCGGGCCATCCCCTTCGGCATAGAGGATCTGTCCGCTCTGAAGATCCAGCTGGATCGAAACGGAGCGTGAGGCGTCATAGAGGAAAACCGAGGTATCGTTGCGACCGCGTTCGACAAAGCGGAACGAGACCCGGCCCTGATCGTTCAGCTCCTCCCAGTTGCCGCCGCCTGCGTCCGAGAAGCTGCCAGCGGAATGAAAGACCTGAGAGACAGAGTAACCATCGACGCCAACTGGCATGGGTGAGGTCGGCTCTGGTGTAGGGTCTGGCAGGGGTGGCGGAGCGGATGGGGGAGCCGTAGACACCTGGGGAGCGCCAAACCGGGGCTGTTGGTCGATGGGGGGCGAGACATCGCCCAGTCCACGGTCACAGGTGGTGTAAATGGTGGGATAATAGCGCTCGGAACAGAACAGGCCACCCCAATGGTAGCCGATGTTGCCGTTGCCATATTGGATCCGGAACCATTCGTAGCCGTTCATGATCACCCCGGTTCCGTTGAGGATCTGGATGGCCATGCCTTCATACAGGCTGCCGATCTGAGCGTCGTTCATGCTCGGTCCGGCCCGGACCTTGCCGCCATAGGATTGACCATATTGCGGAAAGTCGACGTCGGGAGACGCCAACACAGTAGATGCCTGAAATGCAAGGATGAACCCTGCAGCAAGAGTGAAACGCTTTTTCATGATGGGTCCGGAACGTCCTCGGTGATAAATGGAGTTCGAGACTAATCCGCAGTTGGTAACCCGTCTACTTATTTTTACTGATGGTTGCGTACTGAAAAAGCAGGGCTTGAGTTTTCCGAAGCTTTTGATCTGCTCTTCACAAAATGGGGCTGCAAGAGGCCTCACATTGGTCAGGCTTTCGTCGGCGCCTTGTCAGTGATGCGATAGGCGCATCGATGGGCATCACCCAGAATATGCTCGGTGCGTTCGACCTCGACGGTCGGGCCGAGGATCTTGCGGTAAATTTCGAGTTCGGAGCGACAGAAGCTCTGACAGAAGCGGGCAGCCGCGCAGATCGGGCAGTGGTTTTCGATCAGCACAAGGTTGCCGTCTTTGTCCGTCTGCGTCATGGCCATATAGCCTTCCGCGTTACGCAGCTCGGCGAGTTTTTCAACGCGTGCGCTGAGTGTGGACAGGCTATCCATTTCGCATGAATAGCGTTCATGTGTTCTGGCCTCGCGCATGGCGACGATGGTGTCGAGTGCGTCCTGACCCAACGCCTGCTCTATGGAGCTGAGGACGTCCACCGCCAGATCCGCATGGGCATTGGGAAAGTGGTCGTGGCCGGCTTGTGTCAGGGACCAATAAACCGACGGGCGTCCGCGTCCGGCAACGCGTCGCTCTTCGCTCACCAGACCTTCTTCCGACAAGCGGGTGAGGTGTTGACGGGCCGCCTCACCGGTTGTTTTGAGCTTTTCCCCCATTTGTGCGGAGGTCATCGCTCCGTGCATTTTGAGGGCCATCAGAATGCGTTCGGTAGGGTTTCGCACCGCTGAATCTGATTTTTCCAAGTTTTTTCTTGACATATTCGCTCATATGTTTTTCAAAGGAGTTACTTGTTTTAATATCAGGAAAGGCCCTCGAACGCAAGTTCGGGCATTCTAAGGAGACTAAAATGGCTTTTGAACTTCCCGCACTTCCCTATGCTCACGCAGCCCTTGCAGCAAAAGGCATGAGCCAGGAAACTCTCGAACTGCATCACGACAAGCACCATCAGGCTTATGTGACCGCACTGAACAATTTCGTTGACGCCAATGCCGACCTGCAGGGCAAGTCGCTCGAAGAGATCATCGCCCTGACCTATGGCAATGACGAGCGCGCCGGCATCTTCAACCAGGCTGGCCAGCACTGGAACCACATTCACTTCTGGAACGCGCTGTCCCCGAATGGCGGCAAGCTGCCCGGTTCCCTCGAATCCAAGATCGTCGATTCCTTTGGCTCCGTTGACCAGTTCAAGGATGCCTTCAAGGCAGCTGCTGTCGGTCAGTTCGGGTCCGGCTGGGCATGGTTGATCCAGAAAGCAGACGGCTCCCTCGGCGTGACCAAGACCCCTAACGGCGTGAACCCGCTGGCAACCGGTGAAGGCACTGCGCTTCTCGGCCTCGACGTCTGGGAACACAGCTATTATGTGGACTTCCGCAACCGCCGTCCCGACTATGTAACCAACTTCCTCGACAATCTCGCCAACTACGAGTTTGCCGAAAGCAATCTGGCCTGATGCGACGGGCTTCTGACCTGAAGGCCCATCCGCTGCCTCCAAAAAGGGCTGCGGGTGGGCCTTTTTGATTTCAGGAACAGGCTTGGATGCAGTGAGAAGGGCAGGGATGTTCAGGCTCCGGTTTCAAGGCCGGTTGGCAAACCATCCATGCTTTTGAGATTCTTCTCCTGCCAATAGTCCCTGATGCCGTCCCTGCCTTTGCCTTTGGCCCAGTTGTCGAGGACGTCCCGGTCTTCCTGATAGTCGAACATCGGAACGCCGTAGCCACAGGAGGTCTGGACGAGATCGAATTTCAATCTGACGATCTTGCGGGCACTGAGGGGCGTGCTGTCGGGATAGAGTCTGGTGGCCAGCTCCCGGAATTCTTCGGTTTCCCATCCGATGGAGTCACCGGTGCCGTAGAGTCTGAGGATCATTGGAGGCCCTGAGAAGGAGCAGAACATGATCGTCAGCCTGCCATCGGTGAGCAGGTGAGCGGAGGTTTCATTGCCGCTGCCGGTCTTGTCCATATAGATGATGGTGTTGTCATCAAGGATCCGCAGGGCCCCGGCTTCACGAGGGGAAATGTTGACCCGGCTGTCTTTCGTCGCCGAAGCGGTGAAGAAAATATGCTGTCTTTCTATGAACTTGCGATGGATGTCGTTCAGCTTTTCGAATTGCTTGGCCATGGTTTCTCCCTCAAAGACCTGTTCGTCCCGGACCAGAGTAGCAAGTCCTGACCCTTCGGCAAGTCTTTGCTTGCGGTCTCTCATCCCGGTGTTGCCAATGAAGGGGCGTTTTGTTCCCCTTGTCATCGGTTCCGGGCGTGAGGGACTTGCTGCATTCCATAAGGAAATCCGCGATTTTGAGTCACTTTAGGGGTGACAAAGCCCTTCACATTGGGTATAGACCCCCAATCTGATTTCCAACAAGTACGGCGAAACGGGCCCTTGTGGCATGTGAGGCATCAGTGAGCCTGACGGGACTGCACGGGACGCTCTGGTCGTAGTGATACAACAAGAGTGAAGATCATGAACATCATTGAGCAGCTCGAAAAAGAGCAAATGGCCGAAATCGCCGCAAAGCGTGAACTGCCTGAATTTTCTCCCGGTGATACCGTCCGCGTCAACGTTCGCGTGACTGAAGGTACCCGTACTCGTGTGCAGGCCTATGAAGGCGTCTGCATCGCACGCAAAGGCTCTGGCCTGAACGAAAGCTTCACCGTTCGCAAGATTTCCTACGGCGAAGGCGTTGAGCGTGTATTCCCGATCTACAGCCCGATCGTTGACAGCGTTGAGATCGTTCGCCGCGGTAAAGTCCGTCGCGCGAAACTTTACTATCTTCGTGACCGTCGCGGTAAGTCCGCACGTATTTCCGAAGCAACCAATGCTCGCGCTCGCAAGCTGAACGACGTTGCCAAAGCCAAGGCCGCTGAAGAAAAAGCTGCCAAGAAACAGGAAGCCGCTGCAGACGCAGAATAGGCTTTCCGGCTTTGTTGCAAGTTTCAAGAGGCTCGATATGGTTGCCATATCGGGCCTTTTGCGCATCAATCTGAGGCAGATGACAAGTTTTTGGGCGCAATATTGCTTGACCTTGACCCATGATTTGTCGCATGACATTGCCGACCGACTTTGCCTGTCGGCTGGGGAAACAAAAAGCCGGGCTGACACAGGGTCCATGCGCTAGCGCATCTCTTGACGGGATGTTTGTGATCGCTGCGATCCATCACTATATCCAAAGCGTATCCGGTGCTTTCGAAACGTCGATCCGACGGGATACGCGAGACACGACTATCTGGAGCTCGACGGTGCGGTCTTCGCGCCGGATCAGGCTCTGAGCAAAAGGACTGGTATCGAACATGTCTGCACCCAAGACCCTTTATGACAAAATCTGGGATTCCCACGTGGCTGATCAGCAAGAGGACGGCACGTGCCTGCTCTATATCGATCGTCACCTTGTCCATGAAGTGACGTCTCCGCAGGCGTTCGAGGGACTGCGCATGGCGGGCCGTCAGGTTCGCGCCCCGCAGCGGACCTTGGCCGTTGTCGACCACAACGTGCCGACCACCGACCGGACCAAGGGCATTGATGATCCGCAGTCCAAGCTGCAGGTGGACACACTGGCCGCCAACGCCAAGGAATTCGGTGTTGAATATTATGACGAGCTCGACAACCGTCAGGGCGTTGTTCACATCGTCGGTCCCGAGCAGGGCTTCACCCTGCCGGGCATGACCATCGTCTGTGGCGATTCGCACACCTCCACCCATGGTGCCTTCGGCTCTCTGGCGCACGGCATTGGCACGTCGGAAGTTGAGCATGTGCTGGCAACCCAGACGCTGGTGCAGAAAAAAGCCAAGAACATGAAGGTCGAAGTGACCGGTCAGCTTGGCGAAGGCGTGACCGCGAAAGACATCGTGCTGGCCATCATCGGCAAGATCGGCACCGGTGGCGGCACCGGCCATGTGATCGAGTTCTGCGGTGACGCCATTCGCAGCCTGTCCATGGAAGGTCGCATGACGATCTGCAACATGACCATCGAAGGCGGCGCTCGCGCTGGCCTGATCGCGCCAGATCAGACCACGTTTGATTACATCAAAGGTCGTCCGAAAGCGCCGAAAGGCGCCGACTGGGACAAGGCGATGGAGTTTTGGAAAACCCTTTACACCGATGACGATGCGCATTTTGACACCGTCATCACGCTTGATGCCTCGTCTTTGCCGCCGATCGTATCCTGGGGCACCAGCCCCGAAAACGTGACGACCATTGATGGTTCGACCCCCGATCCGGAGACGATCCAGGACGAAGCCCGCCGCAATGCCGTTATCCGTGCGCTTGACTATATGGGCCTCAAGCCCAACACCAAGATGACCGACGTGGCGATTGATCGCATCTTCATCGGCTCCTGCACCAACGGCAGGATCGAGGATCTGCGTGCCGCTGCCAACATTCTGAAGGGCCGCAAGGTCAAGGAAGGCATCAATGCGATGATCGTTCCGGGCTCCGGTCTCGTGAAGGCACAGGCCGAAGAGGAAGGCCTCGACAAGATCTTTCTTGAAGCCGGGTGCGAATGGCGCGAGCCGGGTTGCTCCATGTGCCTTGCCATGAATGCCGACAAGTTGGCACCGGGTGAGCGCTGCGCTTCCACCTCGAACCGCAACTTCGAAGGCCGTCAGGGCTTCAAGGGTCGCACCCATCTGGTCTCTCCGGCGATGGCTGCTGCTGCTGCGGTTGTCGGGCATTTCATCGATGTCCGTGATCTTGACTAGATCTTTGCGATAGATGACCAACATTCGAGCCGGGCTGTTTCAGTCCGGCTTTTTTTATGCCCAGATGCGCCTTGAAGGATGGGCGTCTTTTTGGATTTTCACGTGATAAGTCAGGATAAGTGGGGACGGTTCCCTCGAATGGATTGTCAAATCGGCACTGACATTTACGATAAACCGCGATCAATGGGCTGGCCGGAGTGTCTTGAGGCGCGGCTGCGAGACTTGTTGGTGGGATAGGATTCTGGCAGATTGCCATTGAATGGCGCGAGACAAGGGAGTGACTATGAGCACGATTGATATCAAGATTCTGGAACTGGATGCCGCTCTGGATCTGGCTCCGTTGATTTCTGCCCATGCGCAGGAGCAAAAGCGTGGCGCTCCCCGTCAGCCGGACATGTTCTACGCTGAAACCCTTCTGACCGATCGCACTGCCGAGGTGATCGGCGCCTATATGGACGGCACGCTGGTGTCCTTTGCCACCTTCTTCGATCTGCCGGAAACCATATCGGGCAAACGCGTTGGTCATGTCGACATTCTCTATGTCGATTATGATGCCCGCGACATGGGTGTTACCAAGGCGATGATCGAGAAACTGATCATGATTGGCGACGAGCGCAACTGGCTCGAACTGCAGTGGAATGACCCGAATGATGTGCAGCAAGCCAAGATTGCCGAGATTTCACATCTGACGACGACCGCCAGCGTGCGCCTCTCCATCGGCATTCATGAAGAGCATACCAAAGTCAAATAGAGCAATTCGACAAGTCTATGTTTGAAAAGGCTTCTTTGCCCGATGGTTCATGCCCCGGTCGAAGGAGCCTTTTTGTTGTCCGGCATGTGGTTGAAGCGCCAGACCCGCGTGTCCTGAATGTCGGCGTCTTCCAAGGCCCGCGTGCGCGGGATCGAATAGCTGGCAAGCTCCTCCAGCGACGCATCGGGGAAATAGGATCGCTTGGGATCGCCGATAAGGATGAGACAATCGCGTTGCGAGAGCGCGTCAAGGAGCGCAAGCACGTCCTTGCTCATTGCCTGATCGTAGAACACATCGCCAGCAAGGAAGACATCCGGCGGATCTTGCAACAGTATCTCCATCTCAGCTGCTTCAAGGATGTTGCGATCCGTTGCGGTGAGCCTCTCCGGTGCGTTGCCGTTGAGGGCGCTGTTGAGCCCGATTGCTTCTGTGGCCAAGGGATCGATGTCGCAAGCGGTCACCTCGCAGGCTCCCGCCAGACAGGCCGCGATGGCGACAAGGCCCGAGCCGGAGGCAAAATCGAAAACCCGTTTTCCCCTGATGATGTCCGGATGATCGAGACAATAGCGGGCAAGGGCTTGGCCGCCGGACCATGCAAAGGCCCAAAAAGGAGAAGGAAGGCCCAGCTCTGCCAGGTCTTCCTCGCTCATACGCCACAGGGGCGTTTCGTCATCGGCCAGATGGAGCCGGATCTCTGGTGTCAGTGGGACAGGCAGGATCGACGTCGAAGACTGGATAAAGGCCTTGCGGTCCGAATTGCCCGTCATTCAGTGCTCCTGACGTTGAGCCGCGCGAGACGCCTCGAGATCAGGGCTCGACACCGGCCATTTCGCAGATGATCTGCCATTCCTCATCGCTGACTGGCTGGACCGACAGGCGGGAATTCTTGACCAGAATCATCTCTGCGAGAGTGGGATGGTTCTTGCAGTCCTCAAGGGTGATCGGGTTCTTGACCGGTTTGACGGCCTTGATGTCCACACATTCCCATTTGCCGGTGTCATCCGTGGTGTCCGGATGAACCTCGGCCGAGACTTCAACGATGCCGACGATGCGCTTCTCGTTGACCGAGTGATAGAAGAACCCTTTTTCTCCCAGCTTCATCTTCCGCATGTTGTTGCGGGCCTGATAGTTGCGCACGCCGTCCCATTGCTCGCCAGCTTCGCCCTTGGCGACCTGCTGGTCCCAGCTCCAGGTGTTGGGTTCGGATTTGAAAAGCCAGTAGGCCATGGGTCCCTCCGGAGTTAGATGATGTTCCCAATATTACGAGGGGGCGCCGACGACCCATTTCCAGCCACGGATGGAGACGTCCTTGAACAGGCCGGCCTTGGCGTAGGGGTCTTTGGCCAGAATGGCTTCCAGAGCGGCCTTGTCTTCTGCTTCGCAAATGAGGCTCGAGCCCATCATGGACCCTTCATCATCAAGCAGGGGACCGGCGACGAGAATGCTGGCGCTGTGTTCGCCAAGATAGGCGAGGTGGGCTTCGCGGTTGGCCTTGCGGGTTTCAAGACCACCATCCTTGTCGAGGCAGGTTACGACGAAATGCATGATGTTTCCTTTTCACACTTGTTGACGGATCGAATTCTTGGTCAGTGATGATCGCTTTCCGGCCGCAAGGGACGGCTCATGAGCCGCGCGACCGCCTCGTCGATGCTGTCCTTGCGGTCGAGCACATCGGCAACGGCCTGAGCGATGGGCATCTCGACACCATATTTCTCGGCGAGCTGACAGGCCACGCGCGCGGTGAAGGCGCCCTCTGACAATTTTGCGCCCGGGGCCATCAGCTCGGATAGATCGCGGCCTTCGCCGAGGGCAAAGCCGAAGGAGAAGTTGCGGCTGAGGGCGTTGGAGCAGGACAGGGCCACATCGCCAAAGCCTGACAGGCCCATCAGGGTATCGGGCCGCGCTCCGGCCTTCAGCGCAAGGCGCTGCATTTCGGCAAAGCCACGGGTCATCAGGGCCGCATGGGCGCTGGCTCCAAGCTGCTTGCCCACAACGATGCCGCAGGCGATGGCGAGAACGTTCTTCAGTGCGCCGCCCAGCTGCACGCCGATCAGGTCGGTGCTGGCATAAGGCCGGAAACTGGCGTTGGAAAGAGAGGCGCAGAGCCGCTCGGCAAGGGGCAACGATCCGGCAGCGATGGTAACAGCGGTTGGCAAACCACGGGCGACGTCTGCGGCAAAGGACGGGCCGGACAGGACGGCGGCTTCCGCCTGTGGCAGATAGTCGCTCAGCACCTCGCTCATCATGCGCTGGCTGCCCTTTTCCAGTCCCTTGGCGGCGAGCACGACCGGGGTGCCCCGTTTGACAAAGAAACTGATGTCTTCGGCGATCTTGTGGGTGGATTGGGCCGGGGCGACCAGAAGGATGCAGTCGGCATCGGCTGCTTCGGTCAGGTCCGTTGTGGTCTCGAGTGGGTGATCGAAGGTGATGTCGGGCAGATAGGCGGGAAGCTGGCGGTTCTCACCAATCATCTGGAGATTTTCCGCATTGCGTCCCCAGAGCACAACATCTCTACCGGCACGGACAGCATTGAGCGCGAGAGCCGTGCCCCATGCACCGGCGCCGAGCACCGAGATTCGCTTGAAGGGTTCGATTTTGCCCAATTCGCTCATGCCTTGGCTCCCTTGCGGCCCTTGCCGATCTTTGCCTCGGCGGATTTGTCGAGGGGCCAGCGTGGACGGGCGGGCGCGTTGAGCGGATCGGTGAGACCGAGCGCGAGGCGTTCGGCTCCGGCCCATGCGATCATGGCGCCATTGTCGGTGCAAAGGCGGATCGGTGGCGCGACCAGCTCGGCGCCTTTGTCATCCAGAATCGTTTCGAGAGTGGAACGAATGGCCTGATTGGCCGCCACACCCCCGGCGACGATCAATTGCGGAGCGCCTATATCGGGGAATCGATCTTTGAAGGTGTCGAGCGCCTTGCTGATGCGGTCGGTGAGAATATCGCAAATGGCGGCCTGAAAGGAGGCGCAAAGATCGGCAACATCCTGATCGGACAGGGGGGCGATCTTCTCGGCTTCCCGGCGTACGGCACTCTTCAGGCCCGAGAAGGAAAAATCATAGCCTTCGCGGCCCTTCATCGAGCGCGGCAGGGCAAAGCGCTTGGCATCGCCACCGTTTGCCGCCTTTTCCACTTCGGGGCCTCCGGGATAGGGCAGGCCGAGCAGTTTGGCGGTCTTGTCGAAGGCCTCGCCCAGCGCATCGTCGATGGTCGTGCCCCAGCGTTCATAATCGCCGACACCGGTGACGAGCAGGATCTGGCTGTGCCCTCCAGAGACCAGAAGCAGAAGGTGCGGGAAGGGCGCATTGTTGGAAAGGCGCGCCGTGAGAGCATGTCCCTCAAGGTGATTGACGGCGATGAGCGGCAGATTGTGAGCGGCGGCGATGGCCTTGGCGCTCATCAGACCGACGAGAACGCCGCCGATCAGGCCGGGACCTGATGTCGCAGCCACGCCGTCAAGATCGGCGAAGGTGACACCTGCCTCATCCATGGCGGTTCTGATGATGCCGTCGAGGGCCTCGACATGGGCGCGCGCCGCAATCTCGGGAACAACACCGCCATAAGCGGCATGATCCTCGATCTGGCTCAGCACCACGTTGGAGAGAATCTCCCCCTGACCGGCCTTTGAACCATCGGTAGTTTGATCATGACGACGCACGACCGCTGCCGCAGTTTCATCACAACTTGTTTCTATGCCCAAAACGATCATTGCGCGGGTGACTTGGTTGCCTCTATGGTTTGCGCCATCAGCCTTGTTGCCAGTTGGTTCAAACCGTCGATGATTGCTAACATGGCTGAAGTATTAGAGCAAAGCTGCAAGATTGGCATCCCCTTTCTTGTCCGCTTTGGGGGAAATATCGGATAAGAGCCGATGTTGTCCGAAGCGGATCCCGTTTGCGGGCAGGACGAGACTTGAAAGCGTAGAGAATGCAATCCACTCCCATCAAAATCGGTACCAGAGGCAGCAAACTCGCCCTCGCACAGGCCTATGAGACCCGGGCGCGTCTGATGGAGGCGCACAATCTGAGGGAGCGGGATTTCGAAATCGTCGAGATCAAGACGACGGGAGACATCATTCTTGATCGCCCGCTGTCTGAGGCGGGCGGCAAGGGGCTGTTCACCAAGGAAATCGAGGAAGCCCTGCTCGACGGGCGGATTGATCTGGCGGTGCATTCCACCAAGGACATGCCGACCGTTCTGCCTGACGGTCTTGAACTCAAGGTGTTCCTACCGCGTGAGGATGTGCGCGACGCTTTCATTTCGCGCAAATACCAGTCCATGTCCGAGATGCCGTCCGGTGCGATTGTCGGAACTTCCTCTCTACGCCGACAGGCAATGGTGAAGCGGTTGCGACCCGATCTTGAGGTCGTGATGTATCGTGGCAATGTCCAGACCCGCCTCGAAAAACTCGACAAGGGTGTCGCCGATGCGACCTTGCTGGCCTGTGCTGGCCTGCGTCGGTTGGGGCTCGCCTCGCTTGCCTCCTCGCCGATTGAGCCTGAGGATTTTCTGCCTGCGGTCGGGCAGGGGGCGATCAGCATCGAGACGCGGATTGGTGATGATGCGACCAAGAGCCTGTTGTCCAGCATTCATGATGACAAGACCGAGCGCGAACTTGCCTGCGAACGGGCTTTTCTGGGTGCCCTTGACGGATCCTGCCGGACGCCGATTGCGGGTCTTGCCGAAGTGGACGGCGAGCGCCTGTCATTCCGGGGGCTGGTGTTGTTGCCTGATGGAAGCGAAAGCTATGAGATCGAGGAAAAGGGCTCGGTGACGGCGGCTGAAGCCATTGGTCAGCGTGCGGCGGAAGCCCTCAAGGAAAAAGCCGGAGAAGCCTTCTTTGAAGCGGTGCTTGCCGCCTCGAACCATTGACGGATGTCTGGCTCAGTCATCGGGGAGCAGGCTTGTGACAGAGGGTCTTTCAAGACGGCAGATTCTGGTAACACGGCCTCAGGCTGATCAGGCCCGGACGGCAGCTGCGCTTCTCGACCTCGGCTTTGAGGCTGTTGCCGCGCCGGTGATGGATGCCGTGGCTTTGCCTTTTTCGCTTCCTGATCAAACCTGGCAGGCGGTGATCATCACCTCGCGCAACAGTTTGCGCATGCTGAATGACGACCAGATAGAACGGCTGAAGAGCTGCAGGATCTTCTGTGTTGGCACGAAGACTGCCGCATTGGCCGAACGGCTCGGCTTTTCGATTGTGGCGGATCCGGCGCAGGATGTGGCCGATCTCATTGGGTCCCTTGAGAATGAGCTGCGGCCTGAGAAAGGTGAAATCCTCTATCTCGCCGGTCGGCATCGGTCAGGGGCCTTGTCGGAGGCGCTTTCGGTGCACGGCCTGACGGTGTGTCTCGTTGAAACCTATGAAATGGTTGGGCGAACAAGTCTTTCCGAAAGGGCAATCGATGCGATTCGGAACCGGTCACTGGGCGGAATTCTGGTTTATTCGACCCGAACCGCCGCACTGCTGGTCGGGCTTCTTGAGGCGCAGGGGCTCGGCGATCTGGTTGCCGATGTGCCATTCTTCTGTCTTTCCGGATCCGTTGCAGCGGTGCTGCAGCAAAGCGGCTATCCTGTGCATGTGGCGGAAAGCCCCAATGAGGCCGCGCTTCTTGCATGTGTAAAAAAACACCATAACTAATTAAGAGAATAGAGATTCCATAATCTCGTGTTTATGCTTGTCAGTATAGATTTTTGGACGGGGATGGGGCGATTTAGCTCCGAAACACATGCCGACTTGCCGATGGCTCCGGTGAACCGCTTGGCGTGTGCAGAAATTCTACAAGGCCGATGCCCCCGATCTGACGATGGCACCGCGCTTGAGATGTGACCAACCCGGCCTATCCGGGAATTGAGGAATGGTATGACAGCTCGCAAACCCAGTAGCAGCACCAGGGGTGCCTCCAAGGCAACCAAAACCATTGATCTGACGGCAGAGGATGTGACCGAACGCAAGGCTGAGGAAACATCCCCGGACAAGCATTCGGATCCCGGTTTGCCCAAGGAGGAGGATGTCACGCTGGCTGATGGCGCAGAGTCAAAAAGCGAAGCAGCTGATGCCACTTCCGATTCCAAGAAGCCCGTTTCAGCGGATGCCCCGGAGCCTTCGGAGGATGCTGCCTCCACGGACACGCCGGATTCAACGCCAGAGGACATCGTCGAAGCCTATGCCAAGGCTGAAGCCGAAGCGGTGGCCGAAGCAAGCTCGACTGAGGACGCCACTTCGGACGAACCTGGCAAGGGCTCTGATGAGCCGCCAGTCCCGCCAGTGGTACCCCCAACGGCTGAGACGTCAAAGGGCGGCTTTGGCAGCGGCTTTGTCGGTGGTCTGCTTGGTGGTGTGGCGATCCTCGCCGTTGGCTATTTTGGCCTGCAGCAAGGGTTCGTGAGCGTGCCAGGTGATGAAGCGCAACTCTCGACCCTGACGTCCGACGTCTCTCGCCTCAAGGGCGAGCTGGCTGAAGTGCCGAAAGTGGATGTCGGCTCGATCGAGGCTGAAATCGCATCGGTCAAGGATCAGGTTTCTGCTGTGTCCGAGCGGCTGGAGGCCCTTCTGACCCCGTCTGCCGAGAATGCGACCGATACGCCGGTCAACGAACAGGTGACAAATGCTGCGCTTGCCAATCTCGCCCAGCGCATCGAAGAGCTAGAAGCTCTGAAAGGCGAGTTTGATACGGCGCGGGCGAAGCTCGAGCAGCTTGCGGCTCAAGCGCTGGCCCAGACCGCCCTGATCGAGACCAAGGCCGAAGAGCAGAGTGCTCTGGTCAAGCAAACCATTGCCGAGGCGAGAGACGACATCCTGTCGTCGGCTGATCGCCGGATCAACGATGTGGTCACCGACCTCACGAACTTCCAGAGCAAGGTTGCCTCCGAAACCACCCAGATCACCGAGCGTGTTTCCTCGCTCGAAGACAACAATCTGTCCGAGAAGATGCAAAGCTCGGCGCGGACCATTGCGCTGGCAGGATTGGAAAATGCCGTTGCGTCGGGCTCAAGCTATGCGGTCGAGCTGGCGACCTTTGCCGATGTGGTTGGCGAGCATGATGGCGTCACCATCCTTGAGGATTATGCGGGCAGCGGTGCACCGACCAAGGCGCAACTGGCGGCCAATTTCCGGAATGTTTACGAGAATGTGCTACGAGAGGCGGAAGATGCCGGTGCAGCCACGCTTCTCGACAAGTTCCTGCTCAATGCGCAAAGCCTTGTGCGGGTCAAATCTCTGAGCGGTGAGAAGACGGGCGAAAGCCTGACCAGCCAGCTTGGCGTGATCGAATATCATGTCAAAGAAGGCAATCTCGCCAAGGCTGCGGAAGTCTGGGACGCCCTGCCACCCGAGGCAAGGGACGCTCAGGCGGGTGCCGACTGGCTGAGGGGCCTGAGAGCCCGGATTGCAGTCGACGCGGCGATGGACAAGATTCGCGCGGAATTTGGCACTGATGCCATGGCGAACGCGGGTTAAGGTGAGGAGCACGAGTTATGATTAAGACACTCATCTTTTTTGCGGTTCTTCTGGCGATTGCCTTCGGTGGCGCCTGGTTGGCCGATCGACCAGGCCAGATCATCATCAACTGGCCCTTCATGGATTCGGGCATCGAGATTTCTCTTCTTGTTGGCTTTCTGCTTCTTGTTGCGGCGATGGCACTGGCTGTCATCCTGTGGGTGGTCGTTCGCTCGCTTTGGAAGTCGCCGGGAGCCATTTCCGGGTTCTTCTCCGGTCGCCGTCGCGACAAGGGCTATAAAGCGCTGTCGACCGGCATGATCGCTGTTGGTGTCGGCGATCTGGCGCGGGCCAAGAAATATGCCGGCAAGGCACGCAAGCTGCTTGGCGATGAACCGATGACCCTGATGCTGGAAGCACAGACTGCCCAGCTTGCTGGCGATGCAACCAAGGCTCGCCAGAGCTTTGAAGCAATGCTCGATCTGGACGAAACCCGGGCGCTCGGACGTCGCGGGCTCTATATCGAGGCCCAGCGCCGCGGTGATGCGGATGAAGCCATGGAAATGGCCAAGGCGGCCACCGGCGATGGCAAGAAAGCCCCCGGTTGGGCTGGTACGGCCCTGTTCGATATGCAGACCGCGTCTGGTGACTGGAAGGGTGCCCTTATCACCCTGTCGCAGAACCATGCCAACAAGCATATTTCCAAGGAGCAGTTCCGTCGCCATCGCGCCGTGATCCTGACCGCGCAGGCAATGGAACTGGATGCTGACACCCAGTCGTCCGATATCAAGGCCCTGCTTCAGGAGGCCTGCAAGCTGGCTCCGGGGCTGGTACCCGCGGTGACGATGACCGCTGACCTGTTCAACGAGTCAGGCGACTATCGCAAGGCTTCCAAGCTGATTGAAGGGGCCTGGCGGATTGAGCCGCACCCTGAGCTGGCAAAGACCTATGCCTTCATCAAAACGGGCGATACGGCGGTTGACCGCCTCAAGCGGATCCGTTCGCTTTATGCCCTGATGCCAGATCACAAGGAAGCTCGGATCGCTCTCGCCCGTGCCTGTCTCGATGCCCGCGAATGGGTAGAGGCCCGCGGATTGCTCGAGCCGTTGGCTGCGAGCCATCTGACGCCGCGTATCTGCATGTTGATGGCAGAGCTGGAAGAGGGCGAGAAGAGCGATTTCGGTCTTGTTCGCCAGTGGCTGGCCCGCGCTGTGGGTGCGCATCGCGATCCGGTCTGGGTTGCCGATGGACAAGTCAGCGAAAGCTGGCAGCCGACTTCACCGGTCACCGGCAAGCTCGATGTCTTCGAGTGGAAGGTTCCCGTGCGCGAACTGTCGCAGGAGAGCCAGCCGATGATCGAACCCGGTGATGCGGCTGAAGATGAGCCCGCCGAGGACAGGATGGTGCTGATTTCGGCAGACAAGCCGGAGGAAGCCGAACCTGCGGCATCTGCTGATGACGAGGCCGAGGATATCACCGATATCACGCCGGACGATGAGGCTGAAAAAGCTGTAGAGCCAGAGGCAAAGGCCGATGCGGTGGCCGAAGACAAGGTCGTTGAGGATCTGCCGCCTGCTGCTGTTGTCTCTGACGAGGATGTTGCGGCGAAGGCTGATTCAGAGGCCGTTGCCGAGGAAATCGAGGCGGCATCTTCGGAAGACGAGGCAAAGGATGAGGAAATCAGGGATACCGGACTGAAGGCGGACAAGCCGCAAGAGGTTCAGTTTGCCCTTAGCCATCCCCCCGATGATCCGGGGCCGCGTAAGGATACCAACGGAAAGGCTTTGCCGCCGACCCCGGAGAAACGGTTCCGCCTGTTCTGAGGCTCGATTATCAAAACAAAATCAAAAAGCCCGGCTCTATCTGAGCCGGGCTTTTTGTTGCGTCGCGCCTTCGAGGCGTCAGGCTGTTCATGCTTTGCCCAATTCACCCACAAGTCGGCCATTGCCTCTTGCCAGTGGCGAGGGAATTGGCTAAGAGAAGCCACCTGTTTTCGTGCCCATATGGTCAGGTTGCGTCGCGAGTGTTGCTCGGGATGTCGTGTTCGGGATGCCGTTGGTAGTCCGACAAGCCGAACCTGGGTTGCGCGATGAACGGTTCGCTGCTGTAGCTCAGTTGGTAGAGCAACGCATTCGTAATGCGTGGGTCGGGGGTTCGAGTCCCTTCAGCAGCACCATTCCTACTTGTCCTTTGCCGCTCACCACCCAAAGGACGGGTTTGGGTTCGAGGTTTCTCCTCACCCGCATCACTTTTCCCAAAAATTGAGGCAGCAGGCGCAACCACCCAAAGCAACGGCTTTGTGGTGTCGATGTCGCGCGTGCTGCCCTGACGTGTCAGACAGTTGGCATGAAAGCTCCGCGATCAGGAGACTTTCGGTGCCCTCTTGATGCCAATGAAGGATTTGGTCAGCGGCCCGGCCTTCTCAAGATAGATTTCGCAATCGGAGAAGAGGTGCGTGAACAGCTCCTTGTCGAGAATGTCGGTGTGTTCGATATAGTGCACGGCCCGCTCATAGTCATTCATGGCCGGATTGCGGGGGCCAAGACCCTTGTAGGCGAGACGCTTGAAGCGATAGGGCGCTGCGACCCAGTGAACGAAGGGCAGCAGATAGTGCGGATCGATCGGGAACCAGAGGTTGGGCGTCTGGACATAATAGTTGCGCCCGACCCGCTTGGTTTCGATCGAGAATTGTTTCTTGCGGTCGAAGTTGCCGACATGTTCGACAACGCTGTTGGAATGCACCAGATCGAATTCACAATCGCTATATTCCGACAGATTGCAGCCGTCGCCCTGACGGAACTCCGAGGTTCCGACAAAGCCACTTGCCAGATCGTCGAAATGGCCTTCCTGCGGTTCATCACTCAGGACGATGACATGGCAATACTCGGCGACGTCGTCGCTGAGAGCCATCCAGTATTGCATCAGACCGCCGACGTCGAGAATCGTCGCACTGCCTTTTTCACTGATGACGTCCCTGAGGATTTCTTCGATGCGTTTCATGCGTTTTGCGCGCATACGTGATCCCAGCGAATTGGGATTGGAATAGTCTGTGAGGTGTCTGACGAGAAAACTCATTGCTCTGCCTTCGTGCGTCTGTTTGGTTCAATCAAGAAGGGTTCATACTTCTCGGCACGAGCCTATTTTTGTTCATTTGAAATTAGAAACTCTTACAATCCCCGGCTGTAACCAGAAAAAAGAAAGTTCAAGGTAAAAATTTGGTTTTCAGACAGTAGAACTCGTGGAGACCGTCGCAAAGCCAAGTTGCTGTCGTCGCCTCTCAATCGCTCAAAACCCTGTCGCAATTGCCTGTGACAATGCACCGCATAGTAGATAACATTATGAAAAATATGGATAATTATAATTCTTCAAAAGAGCCAAATTGTCGCATACAAATTATGGTTAAGCAAAATTAAAAACTCTGGTTCCTAGAAACAATCATGTATTCCGTCCTGGGGGACTTCTTCAATGAATTCATGGTTGAGATCACTGATCACGCTTTTGTTTCGACCCACCTACAGTCTGCTTGTAGTTGTGTTTTGTTTGCTTCCCTTGAGTGCTGCCTACGCAAATCCGTCACTGGAAGAACGCTTTGCGGCACTTGAAAATCAGGTGGCCGTGGGGCTTGCGGCGCAACAGACCAACTCGGACCATATATGGACCATGACCGCCGCAGCGCTTGTGTTGCTGATGCAGGTGGGCTTCCTGTTGCTCGAGGGCGGCATGGTGCGATCGAAGAACTCGATCAACGTGGCACAGAAGAACATTCTCGATCTGCTCATTTCGGTCAGTCTCTTCTATCTCATCGGTTTCGGTGTCATGTTCGGCACGAGCGTTGGAGGCATCTTCGGTTGGCAGACAGAACTGTTCGCATGGGACAGCTTCCCGGACTGGAACTATACCTTCTTCATCTTTCAGGCGGTGTTCGTGGGCACGGCGGCGACCATTGTGTCGGGCGCGGTTGCCGAGCGGATGACCTTTCTGGGCTATCTTGCGAGTTCGGTGCTCATCTCGCTGATCATCTATCCGGTGTTCGGTCACTGGGCATGGGGCAACCTGCTTGATGGTGACAATACGGCGTGGCTGGCTGATGCCGGGTTCATCGATTTTGCCGGGTCCTCGGTTGTCCACTCGGTCGGGGCTTGGGTGGCCCTTGCTGGGATCATCATTCTGGGTCCCCGGCTTGGGAAATTCGATGCCAATGGGAAGCCGGTCAAGATTCAGGGCTATTCGGTGGTTCTGTCCTCTGCGGGGGCAATCATCCTGCTGTTTGGCTGGATCGGGTTCAACGGCGGTTCGACCACGGCCGGGACACCGGATTTCGCCCGTATCATCGCCAACACCCTGCTTGCTGCGGTTTTCGGTGGCACGGCGGGCTTCCTGCTCGGCTGGATGAGAGATGATGTGTTTGAGCCCAGCCGTTCCATCAATGGCATGCTGGGCGGGCTTGTCGCCATCACCGCAGGCTGTGATGCTGTCAATCCGCATGGTGCCGTGATCATCGGCATCATCGCGGGGATCGCGGTGTGTCTGGCCGAAGACCTGATCGAAAGCCGGTTGAAACTTGATGATGTGGTCGGTGCCGTGGCCGTCCATGGCGTTGGGGGCGTGATGGGCACACTGTTGGTTGCTCCCTTTGCGCTTGAGAGCAAACTCGCCGCCGGGTCACGTCTCAACCAGTTTCTGGTTCAGGGGCAGGGTGTCGTGCTCTGTTTCTTCTGGGCCTTTTCCGCTGCGTTCGTGATGTTCAAGCTCATCGATGTGGTAGTGGGCTTGCGCGTCAGTGTCGAAGACGAGATTCAGGGGCTCAACATCTCAGAGCATGGGGCGACACTGGGGGCTGGAGAGCTGCAGCGGCGTCTGATTTCGATGACGGATGGGGATTGCGATCTGACCAGCCGGTTTGACGAGAAATCCGGAGACGAAATGGGAGAGCTGGCGCAGGTGATCAACCCTTTTGTCGAACGGGTGCATCGGCTGGTCGCTGAAATTTCCCGGCAGGCCGAGTCGGTGGACCTGACATCGCATGATCTGGTGCGCATCTCGGAAACCTTTGCGGACAATTCCCAATTCATTTCGCACCATTCGACCGACATGCATGATGTTGCCTCCAATGTGGAGAGCAGGATCGGATCAACACGGGAAATCTCGCACCGGATGGCGCAATATGGAGAGGAGATCTCCGACGCAGCCCGCAACATGACAAGCGAAATCCGCGACGTCTCGGGCACAGTGAGCGATCTTGCCCAGTCGGTGGAGGAAATCGCGGCGAGTGCCGACAATGCATCCGAAATCGCCATCGAGGCGTCCGGTCTGTCCCAGTCGGCCAACGATACCATTGCTGCGCTGGTGGCGGCTTCGAAGGAAATCGACGTGGTGGTGCATTTCATCATGGGCGTGGCCAAGCAGACCAATCTGTTGGCGCTGAATGCGACCATTGAGGCTTCGCGTGCCGGGGAGGCGGGCAAGGGCTTTGCGGTCGTTGCCGATGAAGTCAAGCAGCTGGCCGAACAGACCTCGAAGGCAGTTGAGGAAATTCAGGAGAAAGTGGATCGGATCCAGTCCGGCTCCAACAGTGCGCAAAGCGGCATTGATGCCATCGGGTCCATCATCGGCACCATCCGGGACAAGGTGGAGATGATCCGGCACACGACCCACCAGCAGAGCGCCTCGACCACCAACATCGCCAAGAGCACGACCCAGATCAGCTCCATGGCGCAGGACATGTCTGAGCGGATCACCAGCCTTTCAACGGGGATCCGTGAGATCTCGGACCACACGTCCGACATGTCTCAGGCCTCTGTGGGCCTGTCCTCTGCCAGCCGCGAGCTGAATGAACGGGCAAGGAGCGGTGAGACGAATGCCCAGAGCACGCGCGAGCGAGCCCAGTTCCTCAAGCAGGTGTCACGGGATCTCGTCCATTCGGTGGCCGAGTTCAAGGTGTGATTGCCGGAGGGTGAGCAAACAGCGCCGACAATGACAGAGACCGGCGGGCCTTATATACCCGCCGGTCTTTTTTTGTCTTCACAATGAGGTGACCGGGCGAGCTGGATTTGAGCCATTCTTCCTCTTGAGTGCCGTGATGTCAGGTGATAAGGAAACTTGCGCATGGAACTCACCTTTTGAGCCATGTGCCTTCCTTTCGGGGTTTCGGACCAGATCATCCTGAGGAAAACCAGTGCATAGGCGTCTTCTCTGACCCACCAAGAAGCTGATGTGCGCTCCCCTTTTTCGATGAGGCACCATCCGGGATTGTTTCATCTTTCAGGACCATGCGACTTTCATCGCCGGGCCATTCCCCCGTGGCTGCCGGCTGCTCCTTTTTGTTGTTCAGCGGAAGAAACTGATGCTTCGTACCCTTCTATTCTCCTTGTTCATGATGTCGGCTGGTTCGGCCTTTGCCCAGACCACGATCGAAACCGCACGCGGGCCGGTGAGCCTTGATGGTGTGCCACAGACGATTGCTGCCTACGATGTCGCTGCCATCGACACGCTCGATGCGTTGGGTGTGCCGGTCAAGGGCGCGATTGATCGACTGTTCCTGCCCTATCTTGATGATGTTGCGGCCGAAGCAAGTGTTGTCGGCACGATCTTTGAGCCGGATCTGGAGGCGCTCAACGCCATCGAACCCGATCTCACGATCATCGGCGGGCGCTCGGCAAAGCAGCTTGATGCGGTTTCCCGTGTGTCCAAGGCGGTGGACATGACCATCGGCACCGATGTCGTCTCTGATGGTTTTCAGCGGCTCGAAACCTACGGCAAGCTGTTCGGCAAGGAAGAGCAGGCAGCTCAGATCCGCGCCGATCTTGAAGCCCGTTTTGATGCCACCCGCGCAGCGCTCGGCGAAGGCAAGACCGCGCTGGTGTTGATGACCAACGGGACGAAAATGTCCGCCTATGGCAAGACGGGGCGCTTTGGCTGGCTCTACAACCGTCTTGGTCTTGAGCCTGCAACGGAGATTTCGGAAAGCAACCATGGCGAGGCGATCTCCTTCGAGTTCATCAATCAGGCAAATCCGGATCTGCTGCTGGTGATCGACCGGCAGGCCGCTATCGGGGCTGATGGAGCCGAGGCTGCGGTGGTGCTTGACAATGCTCTGGTGCACGAAACCAAGGCCTGGAAGCAGAATGGCGTGATCTATCTGAATGCCTCGGCGGCCTATATCGCTGCGGGCGGTGTTCAGGCGATGGGGCTGTTGCTTGTCTCCATTGACGAAGCGGTCGCTCAGGCGAAGTAAGCGCGCGAACCTTCCTTCAGGACAGCCAAACCATGACTATCAATCAAGCCCGTTTGATCAGCCTTGTGCTTCTCGTGCTGCTGGCCGGGATTTCGATGGGCGTTGGGGTCATGGATCTGTCCTGGTCGTCCCCATCGGGAGAGGGGTTGTTCGCGCTCAGCCGCTTTCCGCGCACCGCCGCGGCCATTCTGGCAGGCGGCAGTCTGGCGGTTGGCGGTGTGATCCTGCAAACACTGGTGCACAATCGCTTTGTCGAGCCAATGACAACGGGAACCGGCGAGGGTGCGGCCCTCGGGATCCTTCTGGCGCTGGTTCTGTTGCCTGAAGAAAGCCTGATGCTGCGTCTGCTGTTCGCGTCGGTCACGGCCCTTGTTGCCAATCTCGGGTTTCTGGCCATGGTGCGCCGTCTGCCGCCAACCCAGCCGCTGATGGTGCCGCTGGTGGGCATCGTCTATGGCGGCATTCTGGGCGCCATCGTCACCTTCTTTGCCTATCAATATGATCTGCTGCAATATCTCGGGGTCTGGCTGAACGGGGACTTCTCGGGGATCCTCAAGGGGCGTTATGAGCTCTTGTGGCTGGCCGGGGCGCTGGCGCTGCTCACCTATTTCATTGCCGACCGACTGGCGATCGTCGGCCTCGGGGATACGATCAGCACCGGGCTTGGGGTTTCCTATCATCAGGTGGTGATGGTGGGGCTCGTCGCCATTTCGGTGGTCAGTGCCATGACCGTGGTCACCGTGGGGATGATCCCGTTCATCGGGCTCGTGGTGCCCAATGTCATCAGCCGTACCCTTGGCGACAATCTGCGCCGCACGCTGCCTGTCACCGCCCTGTTCGGTGCCAATTTGGTTCTGGCCTGCGACATTGTCGCCCGCCTGATCCGGTTTCCCTATGAGATGCCGGTGGGCTCCGTCCTTGGCCTGCTCGGGGCGCTGGTGTTCCTCTGGATCCTCTATCATCCGAGGAAGCGCCATGCCTAGAGCCCATGCACTCCGGCTGTCGGGCCTTTTGCTTCTGCTTGTTGTCTGTGTGAGCCTCTACATGGGCTACGGCATCAGGGGCAGCCTAGAGTTTGCGCTGACCTACCGGGGTGAGAAGCTTGCCGGTCTTCTGGTGGTTGCCCTGTCGATCAGCACATCGACAGTGCTGTTCCACACCATCACGGGCAACCGCATCCTGACGCCGTCGATCATGGGCTTTGATGCGCTCTATGTGATGATCCTGTCGCTGATGGTGTTTCTGCTCGGGTCCCAGACTTATGTGGCCGTGCCGGAGCAGCTGTTGTTTGTGATCAATGCGTCCACACTGCTGCTGGTTTCCTTTGGTCTGTTTGCCACGCTTCTGGGGCAGGTCCGGGCGGACATCATGCGCATGGTGTTGACCGGGATCATTGCCGGGGTGATGTTTCGCTCGCTGAGCTCGCTGGTGCAGCGGCTGATTGATCCGAGCGAATTTGCGGTCGTGGCGGCCAATTCCTTTGCGCGCTTCTCAACCATCGATGCGGGTCTGTTGTGGGTTGCCGCACCGGTTTGCCTTCTGGGGATCGTCTCGGCCGGTCTTTTGCGCCACCGGCTCGATGTGCTGGCGCTCGGGCCCGAGATTGCCATCAATCTGGGCGAGGATCCGCGCAAGCTGTCGCTAATTGCGCTGGTCATCGTCTCCCTGCTGGTCTCCACGGCCACGGCGCTGGTGGGGCCGGTTGCCTTTTTGGGGCTTTTGGTGGTCAATCTGGCGCATCTTGTCACGCCGACGCCCCATCACGGCTTGCAGTTTCTGACGGCGGGACTGGTTTCGGCCATCACGCTCGTTGGCGGCCAGACCATCATGGAGCGACTGTTTCACTTCACCACTCCGCTTTCGGTGATCGTCGATCTGATCGGCGGTCTGGTGTTTCTCTTCCTTGTTTTCAGTCAGGCGAAACGATGATCGATATCAGCGGGCTTTCCCATTCCATCGCCGATACGGCCATTCTTGCCGATGTCTCGGTGACCATCCCGCCCAAGGGCATCACGGCCCTGATCGGGCCAAACGGGGCGGGCAAGTCGACCCTTCTGTCTCTCATGTGCCGACTGATGCCCATTCAGAAGGGGCGGATCCGGATCGATGAGCTGGAAGTGGGGCATTGTGCGTCCGATGTCCTTGCCCGCAAGCTCGCCATCTTGCCGCAGCGCGTGCATGTTTCGAGCCGCCTGTCGGTGTCCGAGTTGGTGAGTTTCGGGCGCTATCCCCACTCGAAGGGGCGGCTCGGCAAAGAGGATCAGGTGTTGATCGACCATGCGATCGACGTGTTCGAGCTTCAGACCCTTGCGGACCGGCAGATTGACACCCTGTCGGGCGGGCAGAGGCAGCGGGCCTTTCTTGCGATGGCCTTTGCGCAGGATACGGACTATCTGCTGCTTGATGAACCGCTCAACAACCTCGATATCGCGGCGGTGCGAAAGCTGATGAAGACGTTGAGTGATCTGTCCCACCATCATGACCGAACTATCGTCATCGTCGTGCATGACATTAACATCGCGGCCCGTTATGCCGATCATCTGATTGCCCTGCGCGACGGTCGCTGTGTGGCCGATGGGGCACCGGGAGCGATCATCACCGAGGATTTCATGCGCCAAACCTATGGCACGGACGCGGAGGTGTTCGAGCGCAACGGGCGTCCCGTCGTGCTCGTTTGATCCACGCGGATTGCAAGCTCTAGTGATAGTGCTTGTTGCGGCTCATCTTGCCGATACCGGGGTTGAAGCTGTTGGTCGGGTCGATTTCGCGATAGAAGTGCGCTAGACTTTGCTTGGCCGTATAAAGATGCCCGACATTGTGCTCGGCGGGATATTCGGCGCCGCGCAGGTTGAGGATCTTGAGCATCTCTTCCTTGATTGCCTTGGGATCCTCACCCTTCTTGACGATGTAATCCTGATGCAGCACGTGGCACATGAAGTGGCCATAATAGAGCTTGTGGGTCAGCCGGTCGCTGATGGCCGGTGGCAGACTCTCTAGCCAGTTGCGGTCGTTGCGCCTCAAGGCGATGTCAAGGGCCAGAATGTCCTCCACCTCGTCGGAATGGATGGCGTGATAGCGGATGGCCGCACCCGCTGCTGCAAAGCGATGTAGTCCGGCGATCTTGGCTTCGCGCGGATCGCATTCGAAGAAATCGAGGCCGGTTCTTCGCTTCATGTCCTCAAGCAGGGTGCGGGCTTCCTCGATGCCGCCGTCGTGCATCTTGAGGATCAGGTGGTGTTCGTACTGATCGCGGAAGGCAAGCACCCGTTCGGGCAGAATTTCCGGCCAGAGGCGGGAGAGGAATTGCATGAACTGGTCGGTGAAGTGCTTGAGACCGGGGATGTTGCGAAGCCGCGCGTCGACCCAGCCCTTGAGCGCAAAGAAATCCGGCAGTCGGTCGGTGCCGAGCTTGTCGATCAGCACCACGGTGTCTTTTCCATATTTGTGCGTGATGTCGAAGATGTCCCGGTGCATATATTCGCCCGAGACTGGCAGGGTTTCGAAGTCAGCGAGAATGGAGCGTCGCAGGATCTCAAGTTCATCGTGGTTGTTGGTGCCGATGTAGAAGGTCTTCTCGACCTCGTTCTTGGGATAGGTATCAAGGCGCACGGCAAAGACTGCGAGTTTGCCCGCGCAGCCGGATGCTTCATAGAGGCGGCGCTTGTCGGCATTGAAGCGGGCAGGGGTCTGGGCATCGACCTCGCGTACCCGGGTTTCATAGTCAGTGTCGGAGGCCTTGCGGTTGGTCTCCTCGATGGCGTCCTTGTCATAATCCCCGGCTTCGAGGCGGGTAAGGATTTCCTCTGGCGTTGAGCCCAGTTCAATGCCCAGGTGATTGACGAGCTCAAGGGTGCCGTCCTCGCTGATGCGGGCAAAGAGGGCCAACTCTGTGTAGGAGGGGCCGCGCTCGATCAGGGAGCCGCCGGAATTGTTGCAAACGCCGCCGATGACCGAGGCGCCGATGCAAGAGGAGCCGATGACGGAATGAGGTTGCCGGTTGAGCGGGTCGAGCAGTTTTTCGAGCGCGAACAGGGTGGAGCCGGGGAAGGAAATGACCTGCTCGCCGTCCCTGATGCTCTGCAGCTTGTCCATGCGGCGGGTGTTGATCAGCACGACGTCCCGATCATAGCTGCCATTGGGGGTGGAGCCTTCGGTCAGGCCCGTGTTGGCCGCCTGCATGATGATGATCTTGTCGGCCCGGGCGATGGCCTCAAGGCTCTGCCAGAGTTCGAGCAGGCTGCCCGGCTGGATGACGCAGAGAGCGTCGCCTTCGCCAGACCGGAAGCCTCTTCGGAAGCGCTCGGTCTGTTTTTCCGAGGTCAGAACATGCTTCGATCCGACGATGGAGCGCAGCGTGGATATCAGATCATCCTTGGCGGGCATGGCATTTCTCTTTTATTCCTTGAAGTGCCAAAGGCACGGAGGAATGCCGAGCCATAAGACCCGGCACCCCGTCTAGTAAGCCACCGATGGCAACCAGGTTGCAAGGGATGGAAACACAAATACAAAGAACAAGCCGATCAGCTGCAGGATGACGAAGGGAATGATGCCCTTGTAGATATCCGTGAGCTTGATCTGCGGTGGACAGACGCCCTTGAGATAGAAGAGGGCGAAGCCGACGGGCGGTGTCAGGAACGAGGTCTGCAAGGTCACTGCCACGAGAATGACGAACCAGACAAGGGACGGCTCGTCGATGGCATCGTAACCGGGAATGTCGAGCCCGAGGCCATTGATGATCGGGCGCATTAACGGCAGCACGATCAGGGTGATCTCGATCCAGTCGAGGACGAAGCCGAGCAGGAAGACGATGAACAGGATCGCGATGACCGTCCCTTCGGGGCCAAGACCGGTGCCGGTGATCATTTCCTCGATCAGCATGTCTCCGCCCAACTCGCGCAGGACATAGGAGAAGACCGTTGCTCCAAGGAAGATGGCGAAGATGTAGGCGGTGGTGTTGAAGGTGGATTTCAGCACGTTGACGAGTTTTTTCAGCGTCAGCCGGCGATAGAGGAGTGCCAGCAGGGTCGCACCGATGGCACCGATGCCGGAAGCTTCGGTCGGGGTGGTCAGGCCCGCGAAGATCGAGCCGAGCACCGCAAGGATGAGGCCAAGAGTCGGCAGCACCGCGATGAGCACGTCCTTGACAGCGGCCCAGTCGGGAGCCTTCGCCCCTTCCGGCACAGGAGCCAGATCGGCCTTCAGGTAAGAGGCGATGAAGATATAGACGAGATAGAGGACGCCGATGATCACGCCGGGGAAGACCGCGGCCATGAAGAGGTCGCCAACGGAGAGGGCCATCTGGTCGGCCATGATGACCAGCATGATCGAGGGCGGGATCAGGATGCCGAGGGTACCGGATGCACTGACCACACCCGAGGCAAGGGACGGACTGTATTTCTGCTCCATCATCGAGGGAAGCGACAGGACGCCGAGCAGAACCACCGAGGCACCGATGATGCCGGTGGAGGCCGCCAGAATGATACCGATCATGGTCACCGTGATGGCAAGACCGCCGCGCACAGTGCCAAACAGGCGTTGCATGGATTTCATTAGGCGTTCGGCGACACCGGACTCGTCGAGCATCAACCCCATGAAGATGAACATTGGCAGAGCGACGAGCACCGCGTTGGACATGGTGGAGTAGACACGGTTCACCACTGCACCAAGGGTGAGGTAATCAAGGCCGGTGAGGGTTTCTTCAAGACCGGTCCAGTTCATCATGCCGTTGTCGAACAGATAGGCGATGCCGCAGAAGGCAACCCCGACCCCGGCCAGCGTCCAGGCGACGGGGAAGCCGGTGAACAAGAGGGCCACGAAGGTGAGGAACATCACGATGACCAGCTTTTCTTCGGTCATCTCGACAAGGAAAGTAAGGGCAAAGGCGACGACAGCAAAGCCGAATAATGAGATGAGGATGAGGCGAATACCAGCCCCGTCCCTCTCTTCGGGATTGTTGGCAATCAGCGCATGGACATCGTGGATCAGGCGAGCCAAGGCTGCCAGCGACAGAAGGACGAAGGATGCGGGGATGAGGAATTTGAAGGCCCAGCGGGCGGGCAGGCCGGTCGGGCTTGATGAGCGTTCGTTGACGCGCAGGCTTTCGGCGAAATAGTCATAGCCCTGATCGACCATCAGATAGAGGAAGGGCACCATCAACGCCAGAATGCCAAGGACCTCGATGATCCTTCTGGTGCGCTGATTGAGCTGGACATGAAGCAGGTCAACACGGACGTGACTGTCAGTCGCCATGGCATAGGAGATGCCGACCATGGTGACGAGGCCATAGAAGTGCCATTGCAGTTCGTCGAGCTTGGGGTAGTTGATACTGAAGAGGTAGCGAAGGGACACCTGAAGCACGATGGCGCCGATCAGAAGCAGATTGGCCCACATGACGATGTGCCCGATGGTCTTGACGCCTCGCTCGATGGCGTCGGCGAGGGGTTGTCTGTCCCGCTCCTCATGCTCGAGAATGTGTTCGAACACATCGATTGGATCGTCAATCCCGTCGGGCGTCGCTCCGAGGTTTTTCGTCTCTACCATCGTTTCCTCCGCGCCACGGTCTGGTGTCCACGTGGCGTTCAAAGCGGCATCAATACCCGCATTGGCGGGGAGCCAGCTGTCGTGTCTTCAAATGGAATGGGTTGACCCGGAGGTCCAATGAAGGAGAGGCGACGTTGACGCCGCCTCTCCCCCTTGTCCGGTCGTTGCCGGATGAAACCGGTCACTCACAATGAGCCCGAGGCGATTACCTTGGCAGGAAGGCGTTCTGTTTCCAGACTTCGTAATTGTCGCGGAAACCGTTCATGTCATCGAGCACCTTCTTGAAGAAGGCATCATTGCTGGCTTCTTCGGCTGCGACTTCTTCCCATGTCTTCTTGAACAGGGCGAGCATGTCGTCATCCCATTTCTTAATGGTAACGCCATTCTTCTCGGTGTTCTCGTTCATGGCTTCATACTGGATTGCTTCGCCTTCGGCGAAAGAGTCGGCCATGGATGCCTTGCAGGCGTTGTTCAGGATAGCCTTGTGCTGGTCGGACATGTCGTTCCAGACATCCTTGTTGACGAGGATCTCAAAGATCGTGGCCTGCTGATGCCAGCCGGGGAAGTAGTTGAACTTGACCAGCTTGTGGAAGCCGAGACGCTTGTCGATGGCCGGCATGGAAAATTCGGTGGCGTCGATCGCACCCTTCTCCAGTGCGGGGAAGATTTCGCCACCCGGCAGCAGGGAGGTCGCAACACCAAGTTTCTGCATGACCTTGCCGCCAAGACCGAAGAAGCGCATTTTCAGGCCCTTGAGGTCCTCGGCGCTGTTGATTTCCTTGGCGAACCAGCCAGAGGTTTCCGGCGCGATGATGGCGCAGGGAACGACATGGACGTTGAAGCCGCCCTGATCATACATTTCCTGATAAAGGGAAAGGCCGTTGCCGTAATAGAGCCAAGCCATGTATTCGCCAGCTTCCGGGCCGAACGGAACGGCGGAGAACAGCGGCGCGGCAGGGATCTTGCCTGCCCAGTATCCGGCGGTTGTGTAGCCGGAGTTGATCTTGCCAGATGACACTGCGTCGAGAATTTCAAACGGTGGAACCAGCTTGCCCGGCTCGTAAACCTTCATCTTCAGGGTGCCACCGGACATCAGATCCAGCTGCTCGGCAACGCGCGGAACCGGCGAGCCAAGGCCCGGCAGGGACGTGGCGAAGGCGATCGGGGTTTTCAGCAGCACCTTGTCTGCTGCCTGAGCGGTGGTGATGGCTGCCGTTGAAGACAGCAGGGTCGCGGCCACGGCGAGCGTGGTAAGTGTCTTTTTCATGGTCTCTCCTCCCAAGAATTCAATCAGACCGGTGTTCCCACTGCCGATCCATGACAGGCGATCAAATCGCCTTGTGTGGTCAACTAATATTACCTCTGGTTCGAGTTCAACGTGTTTTTGCTAAAGTTGGACTAATTGTTATTACTGAGACGATTTTGTCTTCTTCAAAGCACGTCCACCAAAACATAAATTAGATTGCGTTCCAACCAAAAAAACTTTTCATATATTCCAAGTTCAAGTTTGGATCGTGACCATTTGCCATTTGACTCTTCTGGCTTGAGTGGTAACTAAAAGTGACAGCAAGAGGAGTGCGTAGGCGCAAGACCATGTCTCAGATCAACCCCTTTGAGCCCATCGGACATGAATCCCTGTCAGATGCAGTTGTCGAGCAAATCGAAAATATGATTGTCGATGGCATTCTGAAGGAAGGGCGTCGTCTGCCGTCCGAACGGGAACTGGCGATGATGATGGGCGTGTCGCGCCCGAAGATTCGGGAGGCTCTGCATATTCTCGAAGAGCGTGGTCTGGTCACGGTGCGCCATGGAGAGGGAGCCTTCATCGCGGCTTTGACGGGAACCGCCCTGTCTCCGGCGATGCTCGGCCTTTATGCCCGGCACAGTGAAGCCTTTTTCGACTATCTCGAATATCGCCGCGAGCAGGAGGCCTTTGCCTCGCGGCTGGCCGCTCAACGAGCGACCGTTGCCGACAAGGAGCGAATCATCGAGATCATGAACGTGCTCCAGCAGAGCTGGGAGGATGACGATCTGGAAACCTCGCAGGAGGCGGATTTCCAGTTCCACCAAGCGATTACCGATGCGAGTCAGAATACCACGCTCATTCACATGATGGCGTCGATCTATGATCTGACGCGCAGCCGGATCTTTTTCAATCGCGATTTTCTTCGCAGCATTGACGGATCGGGCCGTAGTCTGCTCGACCAACATCTGGAGATCGGTCAGGCCGTTCTGGATGGGGATGCGGTGCGGGCGGACAAGGCTGCACGCAATCATCTCGATTTTGTGGAGAAGTCCGTGCGCTTCGGGCAGGAACAGAAGCAGCGGGAGGCCAAGGCAATCAAGCGCCGACAATTCTCCCGTTAGGCAAACCCGCGCGTTTCATCGGATGAAAAAACCCCGGCTGCATGGCAACCGGGGTATTTTGTTGTCCGCTGTTACCGACGATCAGTAGGCGCCGCGCACATGCTGGGCGATCTTGTCCTCGTAGAAGGTGATCAGCTCGCGGTGGAGATTGTCCGGTAGCGACGGCAAGCTTGAAATGGCGGCGTTGCGCGCGGCCTGTTCGGGCTTGCTGGCTCCCGGGATAATCGTCGAGACGGCCTCATGGTCAAGGATCCAGCGTTGCGCGGCCTCTGCCATCGACATGCCCTCCGGCATCATGCTCTTCAGTTCCTCGACCAGCTGAAGGCCGGTTTCGAACGGTACCCCGGCAAAGGTCTCACCAACGTTGAAGGCCTGACCATCGCGGTTGTAGTTGCGATGATCGTCTTCGGCAAAGGTGGTGCCTGCCGAGAATTTGCCCGAAAGAATGCCACTGGCGAGCGGCAGGCGCACGATGATGCCGACGCCCTTGGCCTGTGCTTCAGGCAAAAGCTCGGTGGTCAGTTTCTGGCGGAAGAGGTTGTAGATCACCTGAAGGCTGAGAAGGCCTTCCTCCTTGATGCACATCAGCCCTTCTTCCACGGTTTCCACACTGGCACCAAAGTGGCGAATGACATCCTTGGCCTGAAGCTCACGCAGCCAGTCGAAAATGGCTCCTTGCCGCATGACTTCGGTCGGGATGCAGTGCAGCTGCACCAGATCGAGACAATCCATGCCGAGTCGTTTGCGGGACGCGTCGATGCCGCTCATCAGGGAGTCCTGCGTGTAACCGTCGGGATAGACCTCGCCGCGGCCGAACTTGGTGGCGACACGGATATCGGCGGATGGATTCATCTTGAGGAATTTGCCGATCAGCTCTTCGCTCTTGCCAGCGCCATAGACATTGGCGGTGTCAAAGAAGGTCACGCCCTGTTCATGGGCGGATTGAAGAATGGCAAGGGCTGTTTCTTCGGCCAGTGCGGCGCCCCAGTCCGCGCCAAGCTGCCAGCAACCAAGTCCTACTTCGCTCACCTCGAACCCGTTGGCACCCAACATTCTCTGTTTCATTTGTTTCCCCCTCGTCGAGATTGGTAAAAAATCGCTGCCCGGCTGCAAGCAAAGGTTTTGCTCGCGGCGCCATCCTAAGCTTTCAATTGCGGCTTGTCTTGTCCAACAAAGACAAAATCAGGATTATTCCTGTTGAAAGCAAATTCGAAGACGTTATGCTCTACTGAAGGAAGGGGTAAAGGCTTGAATTTTCGGTATTATTGATTACCTAATCCTAATATTCGCCTCGCGCGCCTTTGCCGAACCGATTGGATTTACTCATGTTTGACAAACTGATGGAAATGTTCCGCGACCTGGCCGGAGAGACCGTCGATGATCAGCTGTTTTCCGCTGGTGATCATCGTGTTGCGACGGCGGCCTTGCTGGTGCATCTGGTCGCGGTCGATGGTGTGATCGACGAGCAGGAACAAGCGACCCTGAAGACAGTCCTGATGGAAAAGTTCGACCTCTCGGAGGACGAAACCGCAGACCTGATCGCGGTCGCGAGCCAACAGGACAAGGAAGCTGTCGATTTCTACCATTTCACCTCGATCCTGAAACGCGAGCTCGACGAGCAGGGTCGCATCGAAATGATCGAGATGATGTGGGAGCTGGTGTTTGCCGACGGTCAGATCGATGAGTTTGAGGACAATATGGTCTGGCGTGTCTCGGAGCTCTTGGGTGTATCCCGGCGTGATCGCATCCGAATGCGCCAGCATGTTCAGGCGCAGGCAGAGCTGTCTGAGGAATGAATGGCAGCAAGAGTGCAGATGTTGAGAAAGTTCTGATCATCCTGCATCAGGAAACCTCGATTCCGGGACGTGTTGGCACGATGCTCGAGCGACGGGGCTTCAGGCTTGATATCCGTCGGCCGCGATTCGGTGATCAGCTGCCCAGCAACATGGACGGTCATGCGGGGGCCGTTATTTTTGGTGGCCCGATGAGCGCCAATGATCCTGATGCCTTCATCAAAAAGGAGACGGACTGGATTTCGGTACCCTTGCGTGACAACAAGCCGTTTCTTGGCATTTGCCTTGGTGGCCAGATGCTGGCGCGCAATCTCGGAGGGCAGGTCAAGGCCCACCCGCGCGAAGAGGTGGAGATCGGCTATTATCCGATCAAGCCGACCGAGGCTGGGCGGGATTTGCTGACCTGGCCGTCCAAGGTCTATCAGTGGCACAGGGAAGGCTTCAGCTTGCCCAAGGAAGCAGAATTGCTGGCCACGGGCGAGACCTTCACCAATCAGGCCTTTCGCTATGGAGAGAAGGCCTATGGCCTGCAATTCCATCCGGAAGTGACGCTGAAGATGATGTATCGCTGGACCACCAAGGCGTCGGATCGACTGAAGCTGCCCGGAGCCAAGAAGCGGCGCAATCACTATGCCGGACGGTTCGTTCATGATCCATCCGTCGAGCGCTGGCTGGTGTCGTTTCTTGATCACTGGATTGGCACGGCAGGCAAGCGCTCGTCGGATTGAGGCTCTCCTGTTGCAAATTGCGAGTTGGCTCATGCAATTTGCAAAGCGCAATTCTTACCGCGCTGTTAGTTTTTTGCTCGCTCTTTCAATATCTTGTGAATTGTTGTGGGCTTCTGACGCAATATCTTGATTGGTCGAACAATTGCACCATTTGGCACGCATCTTGCCACTGGAAGGCAAGCTGGCATCTGGTACATGCGTAGCCAGCTTTATTTGAAAGCCCTGATGCGCGAGCGTGTATGTCCGCATCGGGGCTTTTCGCTTTGATGGCCCCAAGATGGCTCCAATATGGCTCCTGGGGCGGCTTTTTTCGAGCGAAACCGCCGAGTGATCTTGCAGGTCTGCGGCAGGAACGCTAAATGAAGATCGAGTGATTGGCACAAGCGTGCGATTTTGAGTTCACCGGCAGGCACAGGGCCTTTCAAGGTCTCACAAGCCGCTGGATGATATGAGGGTGAGTATGACTGCTCTAATTCTTCTGATTGATCAGGTCCTTGCGATCTATACCTATGTGGTGATTGCCACAGCCGTCTTTTCCTGGCTGTTCGCCTTCAACATCGTCAATCCGCGTAACCAGATTGTCTCGACCATCTATGAAGTCTGCTGGCGGTTGACCGAACCGGTCCTGTCGCGCATTCGTGCGATCATTCCGGCCATGGGCGGGCTTGATCTTTCGCCGATTGTTCTGCTGCTCGGCATCTTCTTCGTGCGCAACCTTCTGCGGACCGGCATCTACTAAAGGCATCCAGCGCGGTTGATGGGGCTGTCTGGTGCTGGGTTTCGGCCCGATGGTTTGCTTCCCCCGGTGATGCCCCGGTGGTGATTGGCTTCAGGTTTGAGTTCAAAAGAAAGGCGCGGCTGCCGGATGGCAACCGCGCCTTTGTCATGTGAAGGGCGCTTCGGTCTTTCGATGAGACTTATTTCTTCATGTTGTCGATGGAAATCTGAATCATTTCCATGGCTTTTTCCGGACCGGCCCAGTCGTCGATCTTGACCCATTTGCCCGGTTCGAGATCCTTGTAATGCTCGAAGAAGTGCTTGATCTGTTCGATCAGATTCTTCGGCAGGTCTTCGTAAGTCTTGATGTGGTCATAGTGGCTGGTCAGTTTGGAGTGAGGCACTGCGACGACTTTCTCGTCCTTGCCGCCATCATCTTCCATAATCAGCACGCCAATCGGGCGGGCGCGCATGACAACGCCGGGGCTGAGCTGTGCGTCACCGACAACGAGCACGTCAATCGGGTCGCCATCGTCTGCAAGGGTGTTCGGGATGAAGCCGTAGTCGCACGGATAAGCCATCGGGGTGAACAGGAAACGGTCCACGAAAACCGCGCCGGAGGCTTTTTCGACTTCATATTTTACCGAAGAGCCCTTGGGGACTTCGATCACGACATAGATGTCTTCCGGTGCATTCTTGCCGGCAGGGATTTCGCTGATATTCATGGCTGCAACTCCAATTGGGGTCTGGAACTCGTCCGGGCCGATGGCTCACAATCGGTCCGCTTTGGACCCGACCGATTGCATGCCGACCCGACGTCTCCATGCAATGGTCGATCGTTGTTGCCGGTTTAGGAGGTCTTGGCGGTGAGTGCAAGCCAAACCTTTGATCAAGCACCCTCTCTTTCGCTCACGAACCGGCTCACCGGGGTTTGATTTCCCGGGAAATCATCGGGTCTGCTAAAATTTTAATGATCGCCCCGCCGTTTTTTTCAAACATTTGTTGGAACCTTTTCTGGCGTCATCGCGTCATACCAGGGAAGGCGATGAGGGAAGACCCTGAATTCGCGAGAAAAATGAAACCAATTGATCAGTCACAGGGGATGGCAATGGTCGTTTTTGATCCGGTTAAGTTTATGGGGTTTGTTGCGGGTAGCTCTCTGTTGGGCGCCGTTCTTCTGCTCGGTTCGCCGGCAAAGTCCCAGGAAGTCTCAGTCGAATATACCAAGATTGACGCCGCGTCCTGCATGACGCTCGTTCTCAATGAAGAAGAGGGGTACAGCGAGCAGGTCTGCAAGGGTGCGGATGGCATCGCCGTGTTCGTTTCCGATGGCGATCTGAGGCAGAGCGTCTCCTATCGCAATCAGGATGCGGGCGATCGCCGGTTCGGCTTTGGCAATTTCAACCATGTCGGCGATACCATTGAATGGCGCATCAAGGAAGACGAGCGAGGCTGGGCACGGCCCTATGCCACCATTCTGCGCTGGCATGTCTCGCTTGACGATAACAATGAGCAGCAGGCGCTTGTGATCACCAAAATCGAGGATCGTGATTTCTGCGTTGCCGGTCTGGTCGATGCGTCAACCCAATCCAACGCCAATGAGCTTGCCCGCCAGATTGCCGATGAAGTGACGCCGAGCTTTGTGTGTGGTCAGGATGAAGCGCAATGGCATGGAGAGACGGGTCTGTTGGCCGCTGCAAGCTTGCGCTGATCCGCTGCTTCTGAACGGCTGCTGCTCACCGGCCACGAATTGCGCTCGTAAGGGCGATTAGATGAAAGCTGCTGTCCAATGGCTGGGCGGCTTTTTTTGTGCCCGCATTCCCGGAGGTCTGGTCTGATCCCATTCTCAGGCTGCCTGTCGTTCAGACAAAAAGAAACCCGTCGGATCGAGCCGACGGGTTTCTCCCTCTGGAGCCCTGCAAGTGGGCAGATGAGCATTAAGCGGAGGAGGTGATGACCTCCGCTCTGCTCTTTATTTGTTATACGCGCTGGCTGCCGTGGCCGAATTCCGGGTATGCTTCGACGCCGATTTCGGCTTTGTCGAGACCCATATATTCTTCTTCTTCGGTAACACGGATGCCCATGACGGCTTTCAGGATTGCCCATACGATGAAGGAGCAGACCAGGGTGAAAGCACCATAGGAGACAACGCCGATGAACTGGGTGACGTAGGAGGTTTCGCTGTTGGTGAACGGAACCACCATGGTGCCCCAGATACCGCAGAGAAGGTGAACCGGAATAGCACCGACAACGTCGTCGATTTTCAGCTTGTCGAGAAGCGGAACAGTGAAGACAACGATGGCTGCGCCGATGGCACCGATGACGATGGCTTCGCCGATGGTCGGGTTCAGCGGTTCAGCGGTGATGGCAACGAGGCCAGCCAGTGCGCCGTTGAGGACCATGGTAACGTCGACCTTCTTGTAGAGGATCTGCAGAAGGATCATCGCTGCGACAACGCCGCCAGCTGCTGCCATGTTGGTGTTGGCGAAGATGCGGGAAACGTCGGAAACGTCGCCGATCGTGCCCATTGCGAGCTGGGATGCGCCGTTGAAGCCGAACCAGCCGAGCCACAGGATGAAGGTACCAAGGGTAGCAAGCGGAACGGAGGAAGCAGGCATCGGGGTCACGGTGCCGTCAGCAGCGTATTTGCCTTTACGAGCACCAAGAAGCAGTGCACCAGACAGAGCTGCCCAGCCGCCAACGGAGTGAACGAGGGTGGAACCGGCGAAATCGGAGAAGCCCATTTCGGACAGCCAGCCTGCACCCCACTGCCAGGAACCGGCGATCGGGTAGATGAAACCGGTCAGGACCACGGTGAAGATCATGAACGGCCACAGTTTGATGCGCTCGGCAAGGGTACCGGACACGATGGAAGCGGCGGTTGCCACGAACACCATCTGGAAGAACCAGTCGGAGCCGGTGGAGTAGCCGGTATCCAGAGCGTTGCCGCCAACCGGATCAAGCTCATACATGAAGGAGAAGGAACCGATGTAGCCACCATCAACACCGGTGTACATCAGGTTGTAACCGATCAGGTAGTACATGATGCCTGCAACAGCATACAGGGCAATGTTCTTCAGGCTCTGCATCGAGACGTTCTTGGTACGAACCAGACCAGCTTCGAGCATTGCGAAACCGGCAGCCATCCACATCACGAGGAAACCGCCGATCAGGAAGAGCAGGGTGTTGAGAATATATTGGGTATGCGCAGCAGCTTCACCGGTTGCGGCGACTGCTTCAGCAGCTGGCGCGGCGGCGTCCTGTGCAAGGGCCGGGCCTGCCACAAAGGCAGCAGCGCCAACAAGAAGGGCAAGGGTTACTTTTGACATAGGTTTGTCCTTGATTTTTCGCTTCTACTTGACTGGGAGTGGCTTAGAGCGCGTCTGTGTCGGTTTCGCCAGTGCGGATGCGCATGACATGCTCAAGGGAGGTGACGAAGATCTTGCCATCGCCGATCTGTCCAGTGGCCGCTGCTTTGGAAATGGCTTCGATGGTTTTCTCAGCCTTGTCAGAGGTCACTGCAACTTCGATTTTCAGTTTCGGAAGGAAGCTGACCGAATATTCGGTTCCGCGATAGATTTCGGTATGACCGCGTTGACGACCAAAGCCTTTGACTTCGGTAACGGTCAGGCCTTCAATGCCTTCGGCAGACAGCGCTTCGCGCACAGCTTCCAGCTTGAACGGCTTGATGATGGCTATAATGAACTTCATGGCACTCTCTCATGTCCCTCATTGGGTTTCTTTTGACGATTCCCCCCCAAATGTCAGGCGACTCGGGTGAGATTTTTTCGTTTCATCGCCCACTCTCTTTCAAGAGCCGTGCCAAGTTCAGTAACTTTTTGTTAAGTTATTGAAAATGCGTCAGAATTGTGTTTCTTGGCAGGCAAAAGAAGCTTGCTCGGAAATTGTGCAACAAGAGTTGGTGGTCAAATTATATGCATATTTGTAATTTTGCCTACTAAATAATCAGCATATTGCCCCGATTTTTGAATCGTGGGTCAGCTTGGAGTCATTTCAAGTGGTTAAACTGCTCAAGCTTTGGGCGTTATAGTTAACCCGTCCCAGTGACCGCTTGCATAGTGCCGCTTATCTGCTCACTTGCCGGATCAGGCCTTCCTGCGCCGTGGAGGCCACCAGAGTGCCGTCGCGGCGGAAAATCGAGCCGCGATTGAAGCTTCTGGCACCACCTGCCCAGGGACTGTCCTGAGAATAGAGCAGCCATTCATCCGCCTTGAAGTCGGAATGGAACCACATGGCGTGGTCGAGGCTCGCCGCACTGATGTCTTCATGGAAGACCGAGCGGCCATGGGCAAAGAGCGAAGTGTCGAGCAGGGTCATGTCCGAGGCATAGGCGAGGGCGCATTTGTGAATGGCCGGATCGTCAGGCAAGGGCGACGTGGTGCGGACCCAGACATGCTGGATCGGCTCGAGCTTGCGGTCGGTGGTGTAGTGATCAAGGTTGACCGGTCTGAGTTCGATTGGCCGCTCCCGACGGAAATAGCCCTTTATATCGGCGGGTGCCTTGGCCATGAAGGCCTCGAAGACCTCTTCTTCTCTTGGCAGATCCTCGGGCGCAGGGACATCGGGCATGGATGTCTGGTGTTCGAAGCTCTCTTCCTTCTTGTGGAAGGAGGCCGACATGGCGAAAATCGCCTGCCCATGCTGGACTGCCAGAACGCGGCGGGTGACGAAAGACCGTCCGTCGCGCAGATTGTCCACCTCGTAGATGATCGGCGTGGTCGGATCGCCCGGACGCATGAAGTAGCAATGCAGTGAATGGGCGAAGTGCTCTGGATCAACCGTGCGGGAGGCTGCGACCAGTGCCTGTCCGATTACCTGACCGCCAAAGACCCTCTGCCATCCGTCCTGCGGGCTGCTGCCCCGGAACAGGTTCACTTCCAGTTGCTCAAGGTCGAGAATGGAAAGCAGGGTGTCGATTGCTGAATTCATGGGATGGTCCGTCGGATTGGTCGAGATCTTGGTTTGTCGAAGTCGACACCCTCTCCGAAATAGCCTGCAAATGCAATCGGCTGCATCTTGGAAATTAGAGGTATTGGCGGGCCCGGTTTAGAACTTGTGCTTTCGCTTCGGCTCAGAAAGATGCATAAACTGGCAAGAGATGCATGTGACAGTCCTCATTGTGGCTGTCTGGAAAGGAAGACCGATGCCCCAAAGCCATGACCGCACAGAAACGCTTGAGCGCTATGATCTGGTGATTGCAGGAGGTGGCTATGTGGGCCTGTCGCTGGCTCTGGCTGTGCGTCGTGCCGTCGATCTTTCCATTCTGGTTGTCGAACCTCAGCCCTATTCCCGCATGCGCAAGGATGAGCGAGCCTCTGCGGTTGCTGCTGCGGCGAGCCGGATGCTCGATGGTCTCGGCGTATGGGGCACGATTGAGCCGGAGGCCGAGGCCATCCGCGACATGATCGTCACCGACAGCAAGCTAAAGGATATTGTCCGCCCGGTGCTGCTGACCTTCGAGGGTGATACCGAGAGCGGCGAGCCCTTTGCCCATATGGTGCCCAACGGGGCGATGGTCGGGGCGCTGCAGGATGCGGCGGAAGAGGCTGGTGTTGCTCTGGCCGAGATGCAGTCGGTGAGCGACTTTGTCGATGAAAGCGGGCGGGTGCTCGTTACCCTATCCTCTGGCAAAGTGGTGGAAGCGAGCCTTCTGATTGCCGCCGATGGTGTGAAGTCGCGACTGCGCGATCTTGCCGGCATCTCGACGGTGAAGTTCAATTATGATCAGGTCGGTATCGTGACCACTGTGGAGCACGAGCGTCCCCATGAGGGGCGAGCGGTGGAGCATTTCCTTCCTGCCGGTCCTTTCGCCATTCTGCCGCTTAAAGGCAACCGGTCATCGCTTGTCTGGAATGAGCGGACCTCGGATGCCCGTCGCATGCTCGGCATGGATGATTTCACTTTCGGGCTCGAGCTTGAACGCCGATTTGGCAAGCAGCTCGGGGCGCTAAAGGAATTGGGGCCGCGCAAGGGCTTTCCACTCGGGATGACGTTGGCCCGCGACTATGTCAGTCATCGCTTTGCGCTTATCGGTGATGCGGCGCACGGCATTCATCCGATTGCCGGGCAGGGGCTTAATCTCGGTTTCAAGGATGTGGCAGCGCTCGCCGAGGTGATTGTCGAGGCGGCGCGTCTCGGGGAGGATATCGGATCCCTCACGGTTCTCGAGCGCTATCAGAGCTGGCGGCGGTTCGACGTGGTGCAGATGGGCATGACCTGCGATTTGCTGAACAGGCTGTTCTCCAATCGCAGCGATGTGCTGCGCCACGTGCGGGACTTTGGTCTTGGTATCGTGGATCGCCTGCCGGGTCTCAAACGCGTGTTTATCGAGGAAGCGGCTGGCAATCGGGGCGACGTGCCGCGTTTATTGAAGGGCGAGGCCCTCTGACACCGGCTGATCGTTGCTGCGGTTTGTCCAGTCCTGCTCAGTCTTCGAGCTGGCGTGCTTCGCTGACGAGCATGATCGGCACGCCCTCCCGAATGGGATAGGCCAGTCTGGCGGCCTTGCTGATCAGCTCCTGAGCCTTGCTGTCATAGATCAGGGTTGTCTTGGTGACGGGGCAGACGAGGATTTCAAGGAGCTTTGGGTCCACCGTTCCGGTTTTGCCAGCCGGGCTCCTGATGTTGCCTGATGGGTGATCAACCACGTCTCTTCTCCCCTTTGCCATTGTTCCTTGGCTGTTGTCTGCCAAACCCCGAAAAGCCTCTATTGCAATGTGGTGGGGCCGTCATTGTCGCCGGTGGCGAGATGCATCTCGGTGATGGCGATCAGGGTCTCTGCTCGCAAGGACAGGCTCTCGGCCTCCAGCAAGGCCTGTTTTTCGGCAAGACCGTAGGGGCTCATCATGGACAGGGAATTGACCAGAATCTCGTTGGAGGACTTGGCGACATTGTCCCAGTCGGCTTCCATGTCGTTGGCGTCAAGAAAGGCGCGGAACATCTCCAACAGTCCGTCCCTGTCAACGGATTCCTCGCCAAACCCCTCGATGAGGTCCTCGGCGAAATTCTCGCAATCCACCTCGGCGAGGCGGAAGAGGGTGTCGGTTTCCAGTTCCCTGATCAGCCTGAAGCGGCAAATGCCGGCAAGGGTGATCAGCACGCGCCCGTCTCCGGTTTCGCCATAGGCGGAAATCCGGCCCAGACAGCCGACCCGCTGCAGCTCAGGGGGCATTGAGGCGCCATTCCGCTCGCCGCCGGTGCTGTCTGCATCTTCTTCCTTTAAAGGCTGGATCATGCCAATGATGCGATCCGTCTTCATGGCGTGTTCGATCATGGCGATGTAGCGGTCTTCGAAGATATTCAGCGGCATCTGGGTGCGCGGCAGCAGCAGGACCTCCTCGAGCGGGAAGATCGGGATAATGGCCGGAATGTCTCTCGGGCTGTCATAATAGGCGTTGCCAGCTTGGGCCATGGTGTCTCCTGGTTTTCCGCGCTGGATGACCCTCTGGCGCGGACTGCTTCATACGGAATTGCCTTGTCCTGTGGCTCTTTCATACATTACGAGCCTACCGCCGGATTGTGTCAACCCGGTGGTCGGTCGAATGCTTCTGCTCCTGGCTGGGCGCTGCGGCAGCATGTTCAGCAAGTGTTTCCGATACGGTTGGCGCGGTCGCCCCGATCCCTTACGAGAAGAGAACCGAGGAGAGTTTGCGTCTTCCGTTCACGCTCGCCGGATCCATCACGCCCCAACTTTCGAAGAACTGAAGCAGTTGCTTGCGCGCGCCGTCGTCGTTCCAGTCCCTGTCGTTCTTGATGATGGCGATGAGATGGTCGACCGCTTCATCGCGCTTGTTCTTGCCATTGAGGGCAATGGCGAGGTCGAAGCGGGCCTGGGTGTCTTCAGGGTTGGTGTCGAGTTTTGCCTGCAGGTCTGCGAGGTCACCAAGATCTGCACTCTGCTCTGCGAGTTCGAGGCTTGCCTTGAAGGCCAGAGCGTCCTTTTGCTTGAACGCTTCTTCGGGCATGGCATCAAGGACGCCGCGTGCCCGTTCGATTTCTTCAAGGGCAAGAAAGCAACTGCCAAGACCGACCATGGCGGGCACGAAATCGGGATCCTGCTGAAGGATGGCGCCAAAAATCTGGAGCGCTTCGCCTGGCTGACCTTCCTCGAGCAGACCATTGGCCTGAGCTGCGGCTTCCTCGAGGGGATCGGCTGCCGGTTCGCTGCCGTTCTTGTCGATGAAGGCCTTGATCTGGCTTTCGGGCTGAGCTCCCATGAAACCGTCGACGGGGCGGCCATCCTTGAAGGCAACGACTGCAGGGATGGACTGGATGCCCATCTGGCCGGGGATCTCGGGATGATCGTCGATGTTCAGTTTGACGAGCTTGACGCGTCCCTTGGCTTCGGTGACGGCCTTCTCGAGGATCGGGGTGAGCTGTTTGCAAGGGCCGCACCATGGTGCCCAGAAGTCGACGAGGATCGTCGTTTCGCGAGAGGCCTCGATGACGTCGGGCATGAAGCTCTGCGTCGTGGTGTCCTTGATCAATGGACCGGTGTCCTGAGCGGGTTTTGACGCTGGAGCCGCGCCGAAGGAGGCGGTGCCGGTCGCCTGCCCTGATCCCTGCGTGGTGGTGTAGCTTGCGGACATGCCGCTGCCATAGCCGTAGGACTTGTCGTTCATGAATACGGTCCTTCAATTAAGGGGGCGATAGACGGTGAGGGCTTCGGAACGATCTCCGTTCTGCCCGTTCCACCGTTTTGTGTCAGATTTTCGGTTTCGTATCAATATGGGGAAGGTCGCTTGCTGCTTCAATGATCAATTGGGCCCAATTGATCGCGCCTCACCGGTCCTCTGATCAGGACGGGTCTTCTTCCTTCTCGAGCTTCAAGATGGTCGGCTTGTGGCCCGTGGCTTCGAAGAAACGCAACAGATCGTCCTTGTCGATCGCGGTTGTCGCGGTGTTTTCGAGCGGATGGAAATTCAGCAAGTCATGAGTCATCAGGTTGGCATCGAGCACCAACTGGACGGCATGGACCTCGCGGTCGTTGATCAAGGCAAAGGGCGTGACCGATCCGGGCGTGACGCCGAGGTGCTCCAGCAGCAGGTCGGCATTGCCGAAGCTGACGCGGCCGCAGTCGTATTTCTTGTGAAAGCTCTTGAGATCCACATCCGTGTCGTTGATGCAGATGACGAGCATCAGGTTGCCCTTCTTGTCCTTCAGAAACAGGTTCTTGGAATGTCCGCCGGGCAGCGCGGCTTTGATCTTGTAGCTTTCATCCACGGTGAAGACGGCTTCATGTTCGTGGGTTTTGGTTTCGATGCCCAGATTTTCGAAATAATCAAACAGGTCCTGTCGGGAAGCGGCCATTGTTCTTGCCTTTGTCTTGTTCTGGTGGCTCTGGTGCAAAAGGAAGGGGCCATGCAAGAGCCTCTTGGAAGGGTCTACAATAGTGCTAATAGTCTTCCGGGCTGGTCCTCGCAAGGGCGTTTGCCAGCGAAATCCTGTAGCAGTGCAATCGATGTTTTCGCCTTTTGACAAAAAGATTCACAGCCAGTGGGAAAAAAAGTTTTTTTGTAATTTCTTTGTTGCAATTGGTCTGCAGGTCGTACATATAAGCACCCGTCGGCGGCACGGAGCGCCGGTCCGACAGCGATAACTTGTCGCTAACGGTTTGAGAAACCGAACGAGTTTCGCGGGCGTAGCTCAGGGGTAGAGCACAACCTTGCCAAGGTTGGGGTCGTGGGTTCGAATCCCATCGCCCGCTCCATTTTAAAGAGGCTGTTCAATTCGTTGAACGGCCTCTTTTGTTTTTCGGACTTCACTACAGCACAAATCATCCTGCTGCCCGGTTGGCTCATTGCTGCTGGGCGGCCTTGAGGATAATCTTGAAAATTTCCACCGGTGGATAGGGATAGTCGATCGTGTAGCCGATGCCCTGCTCAATCAGGGCTTCTTTGAGATTCGCGTCGACATGGTCATTGCACAACAGCACGATCTTGCCGCGTCCATGGGTGGTTTTGGCCTTGATCAGTCCGCTGAGATAGAAATGCACCTGCTTGCTGTAGACGAGGAAGCACAGGTCATTGTGCTCGGCTATGTCCTTGCGCTGGGCGAGGTGGGCCTCATGGACGAATTCAACGAGGCAACCGAGATCCTTCAGGGCGTGCTCGATCGGCAGGATGTATTTTTCCATGTTGGCAATGAGGCTGATCGACAGGGGCTGACCCTTGTGATGCTCATCCTTGAGCGCATTGTAGATGCGCTTGAGGCGTTCCTCATTGGTTTCGCGGATGCGATCGACCTGGCTGAGGCGGGCCTTGATGGTTGCCAGCAGAAGGTCATAGTCGATCGGCTTGGTCAGATAGTCATCCACTCCCAGCTTCTTGCCCGAAAGGATGTCCTCGCGGGTTGATTTGGCCGTCAGGAAGATGAATGGCACTTCGTTGTGCTGGGGCAGGCGTTCCCGCACCAGTTTGAGCGTGGTCATGCCGTCGACCAGTGGCATCATAATGTCACACAGGATGAGGTCGACGTGTTCGTGTTTCAGGACTTCGATGGCTTCTTTGCCATTGGAAGCGGTGAGGGTTTCAAACCCTTCGTCGTTGAGCTCTTCCGCGATGTCAGACCGAAGAAGATCTTCGTCTTCCACACAGAGGATCCGTGCAGTCATGTTTGCTTCTCCCATCACGATGCTAGTTTGTCTTTCTGTATTTTGGCTCTTTTGTTGTTGACCGGGGTTTCGCTCGGGTCCTTGTCATCTTCTGCAAGAGAGGCGGGCAGGAAGATGGTGAAACAGGATCCCTCGCCAACAACGCTCTTCACTTCGATATGGCCGCCATGTTCCTTGAGGGCCATCTGGGCGAAGTTCAGCCCGATCCCGGTGCCTGCAATGCCGCTGGATGTTGAGGCGCGATAATATTTGTTGAAGATCTTGTTCAGTTCGGACTTGGGAATGCCGACACCCTGATCATGGACCTCGATTTTCAGGTAGCGATCATCTCGCTGGCCGATCACGTGGATCCGGGAGTCGGGTGGAGAATATTTGAGCGCGTTCGACAGGATGTTGCTGAAGCACTGGTCGAGCAGGGTGCGGTCGAAGAAGACCGTCTCGGGCAGGGCCTCGAGATCCCATTCGATGCGCTCTCCGTCTTCCATTTCGAAATGATCAACGCAGATTTTCTGCAAGACCGAGCGGAAGTTCTGCTCCTTGGCATCGACCTTCAGGCCGGTGATTTCGTTGCTGGAGAAATCCATGAAGCGGTTGATCAGATATTGCATGCGATCAACGGAATCCCTGATGTTTCCGATTCTCTCGCGCAGCTTTTCTTCGGGAATGATGCCGATCTTGCGCTGGATGCGCTGGGCGTTGCTGTCGATGATGGCAAGCGGGGTCTTGAACTCGTGGGATGCCATGGTCACGAATTCGCGCTGGGTTTCGGACAGGGTGATTTCCTTTTGCAGCATCTTAACGAGCTGATTGGTGTGTTGCTGCAATTTGGCAGTCTGTACCTTGTAGTTGGAAATGTCCGTGTAGATGATGATCTTGCCGCCGTTGAGCGTGTTGCACTGGACGATTTTGTACCATTTGTCGTCATGCAGCTTCTGCTCGGTGCCTCTTGGAGTGGTGCCTGAGTGCATGTGCAGGCTTTCTTCACTGAAGCCCGGCAATTCGAATCCTTCGATCTGGGAGATATGCGACTTGTTCATCAGGTGGCGCTTGAGAGACGGATAGAGATCCTGCATCGTGCCATTGGCCAGCACCAGATTGAAATTCTCGTCGAAAATGATCAATCCGTCTTCGACCGCATTGATGGCGTTGACCAGCATGTCGCGATTGTAGCGCACTTCCTTGATGCTCTGCTCAAGCTTGTCTTCGAGCTCTTCCTTGATGGACTCGAGTTTGGATTCATAGACCCGCTGTTCGGTCACGTCGGTGAAGATGGTCACATATCCCTTGGACCCCAAAGGCGTGCCCTGCACCCGGATGATGCGGCCATCATGCCGGCTGCGTTCATATTCCAGCGTTTCAAACCGTCTGTATTTTTCCATGCGGGCTTCGACATGGGCTTCCGGGTCGCCCTCGCCATAGTCGCCACGCTCGGCATTGAAGCGGAAGAAGCTCTCCAGGCGCGGATCGTCCTTCAACATCGACGTAGGAATATCGAGCATAGTGGCCGCGGTTTCATTGAAGAAAACGATGTTGAGTTCCTTGTCGATCACGGCAATGCCCTGATGAGCGGACTCCATCAGGAATAGCAGCAGATCCTGCTCCAGACTGTCATCGATAACGTAATGTGTCATATGTCACCTCCAGGCGATCTGAAGTATTTTATTCAAAATTAGAGTATAGACATTAATTAAATTGAAATAGAAGGTTGCAAATAGTTATGTTTATACTTGAATAAAACTCATTTCTCGAAACATACTTAAGATAGTAATTATGGTTTCTCAACTTTAACGATATTCATTTAGTATAAGTGCCGAGTGATAAGTCTTCATCGGGTTATCCCGGAAAGCTGAAGCGTAATCTGTTCAACGGACTTGCGACTAGGCCTTATGGCTAATAGGTTGTCAGCGCAATTCTTTGCCGAAACCGTGCTGAAGCGAGAGTCCAGACATGCATGCCGTTCCCCCAACCTCGATCCTGTTTGTTTGTCTTGGCAACATCTGCCGATCGCCCTTGGCGGAGGGCGTGTTGCGCCACAGGGCCCGGGAAGCGGGGGTGAGCGACCATTTCATGCTGGACAGCTGTGGCATCGGCACCTGGCATCTGGGGAGCGCGCCTGATCGCAGATCGATCGACATCGCTGCCCGCCACGGGGTCGAGCTGTCCGATCTCAAGGCCCGCAAGCTGAGCCTTGATGACTATTACGGCTTCGACCTGATCCTTGCCATGGATCGGAGCAATCTGGCAGATATCCGCGCAAAACAGCCAAGGGACGGGCGAGCCGAGATTGCCCTCTATCTCGATTATTGCGGTCTTGGATCACGGCTGGGGTTCAATGAGGTTCCCGATCCCTATTATGGGGGCGCGGACGGATTCGAGGATGTGTTCCAGATGATCAGCCTCGCCAGCGACATTTTGATACAAAAACATCGTTGAAAATGACAGGGGTCTTGCGCCAATCGGTGGACCTCACATCCTTCTGATTTCATAATTTCAAATATACGAAATTAAATCAAAAAGGTGGTTCTCATGAAATCTCTTGCTGTCTCTGCCGTCGTCGGAGCTTTTCTGCTGACGGTTTCTCTTCCGGCTTTTGCCGGTTTTGATGAAGATGTCACCAAAGCCTATGCGCCCTATCGCGTCGCTCTCTTCAAGAGCAATCAGAATGACAAAGAGGCGACCGAGAAGGCCGTCGGCAAGTTTCTGACGATCTGGGATGGTGCCGTGATCGCAGGCTATCCGAATGCTCCGGCGCGTTATGCCGGTGAGCCGGACTGGTCCGGCACTTTGGCGCGTATCAAGGTCATCGGAGAGAAGGCGATGGAAGCGACCCGGCAAGGTCAGCTGGTCGAGGCTCACGAGATTCTCGAGGCGGTGCGCGATGAGCTCGACAGTCTGCGGGATCGCAATGGGGTGCGGGTCTTCTCGAACTTCGTCAATGCCTATCACAGCGCGATGGAACATGTGCTGACGACCAAGGTGTCGGCAGACAGCTGGAACAGGCAGACCGCCGGTGAGCTTTATGCAGGTTACGGGGTGCTGTCCTATCTGGCTGAGGATCTGGCCGCTCACGCGCCCTCAGATCTGAAAGCAGACGAGGCTTTCAACGGGCTGTTGGGTGACTTGATGTCGTCCGTCGAGGGGCTTAAGGCCGCGCTCGATAGCGATGATCCAGCGGCCATCGCCAAGGCCGTCAAGGCGTTGAAACCTGCCTATGCCAAACTCTTCGTCAAGTTTGGCTGACGCATGTCATTCCGTTTCTCGAGGGCTGTTGAAGGGCCCTCGTTTGCGTTCTTCGACCCTGATCAGAGCAGGTCGAAGGTTTCCTCGACCACATATGGTCCGCCTCCCGTGCTGTCGCGCGAGGAATAAAGCACGAAGCGGGGGACGGTGAAGTGTTCGGTCTGGAAATGTCCGCGCAGGGCAAGATAGTTGGCCACATCGATGGGCTCGGCCGTCTTTTTCAGGCGGGCGAGGGTGACATGAGGCGTGTAATCATGCTTGTCGGATTTCAGGCCGAGTTTCTTCATACGGCGCTCAATCTCCTGATGCAGGAGGTAGAGATCCTCGCTGCTCTGGACTGCCGCAAATATGGAATGGGGTTTTCTTGCTCCGAAGGATCCGACACCGCGCAAGGAGAGGTCGAATTCGGGATACTGGACCTGTGACATCTGAAAGACGATCTCGTTGGCCAGGGAATAGTCGACATCACCCATGAAGCGCAAGGTGATGTGATAGTTGGTATCGTCCACCCAGCGGGCCCCATAAAGGCCGCCCTTCTGCAATGACAACAGAGTTGTGATTGGTTGGGGGATTTCTATACCGGCAAACAGGCGTGGCATCATTTCGCTCCCGTACATGAATTGGGGGCTCGACGTATCTGTCGGCTCGGGCCGCTATTGACCCTTCATGACAGTTGAAATGAATTCTGCCAAAGCGATTGAGAGTCTGATGCAAATGCTATGTCGAATCACTTCAGATCTGTCTGCAGTCGAGAATAACTCAAAAAAGATGACGGTGCTTTAAAAGCTTTCTTAACCAGCCGTTAACGTTTCGGGCCCCTCTCGGGATTATGGGTGAAGGTGACTATATATGGTGTCATATATCACCTTCACCCACAATATGCAGATTAATCCAACTTGTGATCTTATGGGCAGGGGTTGGCGTGAACCATGTGGACTTCGTTGATCGCCTTTTCCATCTCGTCCGTCAAAGTGAACTGGTGGGCAGCAATGTCGGTCTTGAGCTGTTCCATCCGGGTGGCCCCGATGATCACCGAGGTGGTGAAGGGGCGGCTTTCGACAAAGGCTAGTGCCATCTGGGCGACGTCGACACCGAAATCATCGGCAATCTTCAGGTAGGCGCGGGTTGCCGGTTCTGCACCGGGCGTGAAGTAGCGGGCACCGAAATTCTTGAAGAGCGACATACGAGCGCCTTCGGGGCGCTTGCCGTCGAGATATTTGCCGGTGATGATGCCTTGTGCGAGAGACGAGTAGGCCAGAAGTCCGACCTGTTCGCGCAAGGCGATTTCGGCCAGATTGACCTCGAAGGTGCGGTTGAGCAGGCTGTAGGCATTCTGGATTGACACCACGCGGGGGCCGACGCCTTCATCGGCGCTGCGCAGATAGTTCATCGTGCCCCAACCGCTCTCGTTGGACAAGCCGAGATGGCGGATCTTGCCGGCAGTGACCAGCTCCTGCATGGCGGCGAGCGTTTCGGCGATGGGGGTTTCGTCTTCTGCCGGTTCCGGATGATCGTAGACGATCGGGTTGGCGCCGAACTGTGTGACTTTGCGGTCTGGCCAATGGATCTGGTAGAGGTCGATATAGTCGGTCTTGAGGCGCTTCAGGCTCTTGTCGACGGCCTCGAAGATGTGACGACGGGTGAGGCGTGGCAGAGACTTGTCATCGCGGAAATAGTCGCTCATGGAGCGGCCAACCACCTTGGTTGCCAGAATGACGTCGCTGCGGTTGCTGCGATCGGCCATCCAGTCCCCGATGATTTCTTCGGTCCGTCCTTGCGTTGCTGCACGGCTGGGGACCGGATAAAGCTCGGCGGTATCGATGAAGTTGATGCCTTGATCGATGGCATAGTCGAGCTGCTCATAGGCTTCGGCTTTGGTGTTCTGTTCGCCCCAGGTCATGGTGCCAAGGCACAGGCTGGAAACTTCAAGATCGGTACGGCCTAGTTTTCGTTTTTCCATTTCGGGATCCATCAACAAAAGCGGGAGGGGAGACAGGCGGACGCCGGTCCCTTGAAAGAAAGAGATGTGCTGATCGAAAAGGTGCCCTTTGGGAGAGGGGGATCAGTCTCAGTTCAGGGTTTTTACAATGTCTTGGACGAAGGGTGCAACATTTTTGACAATGATGCTGATGCCTTCGGTGGTGGGGTGGATGCCGTCAGCGAGGTTCAGGGAGGGCTGGCCTGCGACATCTTCAAGGAAGAAGGGGTAGAGCGGGATCTCGTGTTGTTCGGCAAGGTCCGGATAGATTGCATCAAAGGCGGTGACATAGTCCTTTCCCATGTTCGGGGGCGACCGCATACCCATCAGGGCTACCTTTGCGCCTTTTTGCCGGAACTTTTCGATCATGCTGGCGAGATTGGCCTTGGCCCGGTCAACGGGGAGGCCCTGCAGGGCGTCGTTGGCGCCAAGTTCGAGCAGCACGAGATCGATGCCTTCGGGGGTCGACCAGTCGAGACGGGAGAGGCCCGATGCCGTGGTGTCGCCGGAAACGGCGGCATTGACCACTTCAACCTCAAGGCCCGCCTCAACGAGAGCATCCTGCAGCTGGCCGGTGAAGCCTTCACCATCGGGGAGCTGATAGCCGGCTGACAGGCTGTCGCCAAAGACCAGAATGCGCGTCGTCTCGGCTGCGCGCGCTTGAGAGATGGCGAGGATCAGCGCGAGAAATACAAGGCCCAGCCCCAACGCCAGCCGCATCAAAGAATCGTGATGGGTCTCTTTTGCTATCGCAATGGCACGGGCTTTCGATTGTCTTTGAGGCGTCATAGTCTGTTCCGTCTGCTATCTCGTCGTTGCGTTGGTGCGGTTGAAATTGACTTCGTGGCAAATGCACCCATATCAGTGGGATCCTCTGCGCCGATCTCTCGCACCCCAACCGGTTGCGTTCTCGATAGTCTATTCGAATTTTATATAGGATAAGATCACTGTGACTTCACCCACCTCGTCCGCACTTTCTGAAGATTCAGCCGCAAAAATGACGTCAAAGGCCCCGACCGAAACCATCATTTCGCTGCATGACGTCCATTTGAGCCTCGGGCACGGCAATTCGATGGTGCATATTCTGAAGGGGATCGAATTGGAAATTGATCGCGGGGATTCCGTCGGACTGGTGGGGCCATCCGGGTCGGGCAAGTCCACTCTGCTGATGGTGATGGCAGGGCTTGAGCAGGCTGACAATGGCAAGGTTCTGGTTGAAGGCAGCGACCTGTCTGTGATGGACGAGGACACGCTCGCGCGGTTTCGCGGGGCGCAGATCGGTATCATTTTCCAGTCCTTTCATCTGGTGCCAACCATGACGGCGCTTGAAAACACGGCTATTCCGCTTGAGCTTGCCGGGCGCAGCGACGCCTTCGATGTTGCCAAAGCGGAACTGGAAGCGGTGGGTCTCGGGCACCGCGTTCATCATTATCCGGCCGAAATGTCCGGGGGCGAACAGCAGAGGGTGGCGATTGCCCGCGCGCTGGCACCCCGGCCATCGATCCTGATTGCTGATGAGCCGACGGGAAACCTCGACAGTGACACCGGCAAGGAAATCTCCGATCTGATGTTCCGCCTGCACAAGGAGCGTGGCATGACCTTGATGCTGGTCACCCATGATCCGGTGCTGGCGGATCGTTGCGAGCGTGTGGTGCGCTTGAAGTCCGGCCAACTGGTCGAGGAGCCGCACGAACTGAACGACGAGACCGTGAACTGAAGAGGACGGATTAATGGCCAATATCTCTGTTGATCCCGCCCTTGACGGGCATGCTTCGTCTCCGGCTATTGGCGCGAAGGGCGGAAAGCTCGCCAATATTGCCTTGGCCTTCCGTTTCGCCTTGAGAGAACTCAGGGGCGGTCTGTCCGGCTTTTATATCTTTCTGGCCTGTATCGCGCTTGGCGTTGCGGCCATCGGTGGCGTAGGCTCGGCCTCTAAAGCGTTGACCGGTGGACTTGAGGAAAGTGGGCGCGAAATTCTCGGGGGCGATCTCTCGCTGTCGGCGATCCATACCCGCATCAATAACGAACAGAGGGCGTTTCTGTCCCAGTTCGGGCGACTGGGTGATCTTGCCTCCCTGCGGGCCATGGCACGCACAGAGGATGCCTCCGAGCAGATGCTGATCGAGGTGAAGGCCGTTGACGATGCCTATCCTCTGGTCGGTACGCTGGAGACGCGTGAGGGCAAGGTGCTTGCGCCGGGCGAGGTGCTGGTTGATCCGATGCTGCTTGATCGGCTCGATCTTGAGATCGGCGATGCTCTGGTGATCGGATCCGGGCACTTCACGATCAGGGATGCGGTGACCTCCGCGCCGGATGAACTCGCATCAGGGGTTGCCTTCGGGCCGCCGGTGCTGATGAGCCTTGCAGATCTCGGCAAGACCGACTTGTTACAGCCCGGAGCCATTGTGCGCTGGACTACCCGTCTTGCCATGCCGGGGAACCCGGATCTCGACAGTATCAACGGGGTAATCGAGCAAATCCGGGAAGCCTATCCGGACAATGGCTGGCGGATCCGATCCCGGGCCAATGCGGCGCAAGGGCTGTCGCGCAACATCGAGCGCTTTGCCGCCTTTCTGGTGCTGGTTGGTCTTGCCTCGCTGATCACCGGCGGGGTCGGCATTGCCAATGCGGTCCGGTCTTTTGTTGCCTCTAGGCAGACGACGATTGCCAGCTACAAGTGTTTGGGGGCACCGAGCTGGCTGATTGTCGAGATCTATCTGGCGCAAATCCTGATCATCACTCTGATCGGGATTGTGATCGGGCTTGTGCTCGCGGCTATTGTGCCGTTCATTCTGGCGGCGGTTCTGCCTGCCAATCTACCGCTCTCGGCCAGCCTGTTCCATCCGGCCCAGCTGGGGATTGCGGCGCTCTTTGGTGTGTTGGCGGCGCTTCTCTTCTCGATGCGACCCTTGCTGAGAGCGCGGTCCATTCCTGCGACGGCCCTTTTTCGTGATCAGATCGCGCCCGTTCGCTATCGAGCCACCAAGGTCGACTGGCTGATCATGCTCGTTCTGGGCCTGTTGCTGGTCGGGCTTGTGCTGGCGACCTCGGAGCAGTTGTTGGTGTCGGCCGGGTTCCTTGCTGGCATGGTGGTGGTGTTCGGTCTGTTGCGTCTCATTGCCTTTGCCATCATGATGGGTGCGCGGCATTTCCCGCGCATTCGTCGGGTGGTGCCGCGTCTTGCAGTGGCCAATCTGCATCGACCCGGTGCGCTGACGCCGTCTGTTGCCCTGTCGCTCGGGCTTGGGCTCAGCCTTCTGGTGACCTTGGTTCTGATTGATCTCAATCTGCGCCAGCAACTGACCGGAACCATCAGGGATCAGGCGCCGAACTTCTTTTTCGTCAACATTCAGAACAGCGAGGTGGATGCCTTCGAAGCCCGCCTTGATGCGCTGGCTCCCGGCGGGACCAGAGAGCGTGTTCCAATGCTGCGCGGGCGCATCACGTCGCTGAAGGGCACTCCGACCAGCGAGTATGAAGCCGGTGAAGGCGCAGCGTGGGTTTTGCGCGGTGACCGAGGGATTACCTATTCGGCAGAACCACCGGAGAATTCCAAGGTGGTGGAGGGGAATTGGTGGTCTGATGATTATGACGGCCCGCCGCTGGTCTCGTTTGATGAAGAAATCGCAGCGGAGCTCAATCTGTCGATTGGTGACAAGATCACGGTCAATGTGCTCGGCCGCACCATCGAGGCGAAACTGGCGAATTTGCGGACCATTGAATGGCAATCGCTGGGCATCAATTTCGTGATGATTTTCTCGCCCAACACCTTTGACGGAGCGCCACATGCCCATCTGGCGACCTTGGCTCTGCCCGAGCAGCCCGGTGAAGATGCGGATGCCCTGCGATCAAGGGAATCTGGGATTATGAAGGCCATTGTTCAGGATTTCCCGACCGTGACGACGGTCAGGGTCGGCGAGGCGCTTGAACGGGTCAATGATCTGGTGCGTCAGCTTGCCTGGGGCATGAGGGCGGCCTCTTCGCTTGCCGTTATTGCCTCCATTCTGGTTCTTGCAGGCGCGCTGGCAGCTGGTCAGAGAGAGCGCATTTATGATGCCGTCATCCTGAAGACCTTGGGAGCCAGCCGGGCGCAGGTGCTTTCGGCCTATTGTCTCGAATATGGCATGCTGGGTCTGACGACGGCGATCTTCGCCCTGATCATCGGTCACATTGCTGCGTTTCTGGTGATTACGAGGGTCATGGACATGACGTTTGCCTGGCAACCGGTCGCCTCACTGATTGCGGTGATTGTCGCCATGGTGCTGACGATCCTTCTTGGCCTGTTGGGCACATGGTCGAGCCTCAACCGGAAACCGGCGCGTGTCTTGCGCGCCGGATAAAAGCTCAAGACAATGATCTTCCATTGCCTTTTGACCAAACTGGGATAAATATAAGTACAAATATGTATTCTCGCGTTAGAGCGGACTACCGGAGTTGAGCCCATGTTTACACCATTTTGGCGGATGGAAGAGCAGTTCTGGCTGTTGGGTCCGGACTATTATGCAGGCCATCTAGCCCAGAATGCCCGGATGATTTTTCCTGACCCTGTGGGCATTATCGAAAATGGAAACATCATCGAGATGCTGCGTCAGGCACCAAGATGGCGGTCCGTGGAAATCTCCGAGCGATCGCAAGCACGTCTGGAGGAAACCATCATCCTTGCCTATCACGCTGTGGGTGTTCGTGACTCCGGAGCCACCTACAAGGCCTATTGTTCGAGCATCTATGTCAAGACCGAAGGGGACTGGCAGTTGCTGGCCCATCAGCAGACACCGATTGACTGAAGACACCCCCATTTTTGGAAACACATCGATTTTGAGCACCTCAGCCGTTGGTCCGGGGTGACAATTTTGGCTGTTGACATTGTCAATCGCGACTTACAAGGATGAATGCCTGTCGGGGGCCAATGAGCGATTGCCAGTCCTTGCAGGTTTGAACGGTGCCCGTGGTGCGGTCTCTTGTTCTAGATTTCTGATTTGATTGATTGATATCCGTTTTGCGGAGACCTTTATGTCGGTTTTTTCCTGGCCTCTGCCCCGGTCGCTTTGGGGCGCCATGCTTGTCCTCCTGTCCGGTTGGTTGATCGCTGTCCCGGTCGAGGCTCAACAGACCTACAACAATGCGGGCCTTGCAGCACACGGTATCCATATTGACGGTGCCAAGGATCTGACCCTGCAGAGACAGGAACTCTATCTCAGTACGCAGGAAATCCGCCTTCACTATGAATTCAGGAACGAGGCATCGCGCGATCTTCAGCTGCGGGTCAGCTTTCCGATCGACGGGATCGAATCTCGCCCGGCGGCGATTTATATCCGTGGTGATGACAGGCCTGTCGAAGACCCGGCGAATTTTCTCGATCTGGCGGTGAGTGCAAATGGGCAAGCCGTTGTCCCCGAGCCACGGTTTCTCGCGATCTGGGACAAGGATATCACCGACGAGCTTTCGGCCTACAACATTCCGCTCAACCGGTTTGACCCGGACTACGCAAGCAAGATGGCTGATCTTCCCGCTGATGTGATCGAGGCGTTGAGAGAGAAGGGGCTGGTGGATGACGATTATTCTTCACGTGCCTCGTCATGGATGTCTGAATGGTATCTGGAGGTCGACTATGCATGGGTGCAGGTCTTTCCCGCCGGAGCCGTCACCACACTTGATCTGGTGTGGCATCCGATGATCCATCAGAATTATCTGGGCAAGGCGGATCTGACGTCCGGCAGCGGTCCTTTTGATTTGGAGCCCTATTGCCTCGACAGTTCTGTCGTTGATGCCTTCGAGCAACATGGTCCCGAGACCTTGATGGAGAGCGACTACAGCACCAGTCGGCGGCTTGACTTTCAGTGGTCGCGGGAGGGTGGCTGGAGCGCTCCTGTCGGCTCTTTCCAACTCGTGATCGATCGCCTCAATCCAGAGATTCTGTTCTCGACCTGTCAGCAGGGTCTCAAACAGGTCTCGCCCACCCGATATGAGCTTCAGGCAACCGACTATAGGCCAGAAGAAAGCCTGCAGATGCTTTTCATCGAGTTGGCCAATCCCGCCTCCTCCAACTGAGTGGCGTATGGTGCTGGCGCTTCTTCTCCGGGATGTCTCGATAATAGTTCCTGACCTTACGTGTCCAATAGCCGGTGTCGATAGTCTTGAGGCGTCGAATGCGCCAAATTTGTTAAGAGCTGTTAAGACTTTTGAGTCTTAAGGCTCGGAAATGCTTGAAAAACGCGTATTTCTGACGAGCCCTGTCGTCGATGACAAAAAATTTAAGTCGGAATTCATTTAAGTTGGCAAAAAGGACTTGAGGTTGGGTCACAGGCTGACCATATTCTGATGTGAAAGTATGTCTTAAACCTTGCGGATGCCGCGACCCGAAATGGAAAAATGACTCGGGCGCGAGCCAAGCCGTTGGAACTTTTGAGTTTTGTGAGGAGAAACCATGTCAAATGATTTCCGTCAGAGCGCACATCTTGGCGGCCGCGCTGCCGAAATGGCGCGTATCGATCAGGGCCTGCGCAGCTACATGCTCAAGGTCTATAACTATATGGCCATCGCGCTCGGTGTAACCGGCGTCTTTGCCTACGGCATTTTCTCGATGGCCTTCGTTCAGGAAGGCGGCAGCATTGTCGGCGTGACCCAGTTTGGCGCGACCCTGTTCAACAGTCCGCTGAAATATGTCGTCATGTTCGCACCGTTTGCGATGGTGATGTTCCTGAGCTTCCGCATTCAGAAGATGAGCGCAGGCACCGCACAGATGGTGTTCTGGGTTTACGCCGCCCTGATGGGTGTGTCGCTGAGCTCGATCTTCGCCGTCTTCACGATGACCTCCATCACGCAGGTCTTCTTCATTACCGCGGCCTCCTTTGCTGGTCTTAGCCTATATGGCTACACCACCTCGAAGAGCCTTTCCGGTTGGGGCAGCTTCCTGTTCATGGGCCTGATCGGCATCGTGATCGCGTCGATCGTCAACATCTTCCTGGCTTCGAGCGCTCTTGGCTTTGCCATCTCCGTGATCGGCGTGCTGGTCTTTGCTGGTCTGACCGCCTATGACACCCAGCAGATCAAGGAAATGTATTTTGAAGGCGACAGCGCCGACACCATGGGCAAGAAAGCCATCATGGGTGCCCTGCGTCTGTATCTGGACTTCATCAACCTGTTCATCATGCTGCTGCAGCTGTTCGGCAATCGCGACTAATCGCTGACGCCAGAGCTTGGACAAAGAAAAAGCCGCTCCATTAGGGGCGGCTTTTTTTCGTTGCGCTCTAGCATATGGGGTGTTGGAACAGAACTTTCAATTCGGCTGAATACGGCCAAAATTGGCCGCATTGACGGCTGCGGGGGAGAGGCGTAGATCCGGGCTCCAGTGAGTGAAAACTTGCCGCGTGCAAGTGACTGACAGGGGAGATGGTCGTGATCAAACTCGTTGCCGGGGTCAATCTGTTCGCTGCCGTGGTGCATGTGCTGTTCTGGGCAGCCGCTCTTGTTCATCTGGGCGGGACGCGGCCCGAGGGCCCTGTCTCGTCGGCACTTGCCACAACATTCGGGATCGGGATTGCGGATCTGGTCTGGTCGGTGCCGCTGTTGCTTACCGGATCCTTGCTCCTCATCCGACGAAAGCCCATAGGCTGGCTGGCCGCACAAATGGCCAACGGGCTCTATTTCTACTCGATGACCTTCATTCTGGTCCGAGATGGGCTTGTCGGCGTGTTCCAGCCCGGAACATTGGTGTTTCTGCCCTTCACCCTGTTTGCAGTCTTTGCTTTTAGGGTGTTGTGGAAGGAACGATATCGCTTCTTTGCCTCAGATCAGGTTTCGACCACCTTGAGCAGTTTCTGATTGAGCAGCTTGATGATGGTGCCGAGGTCCTGACCGCGCTTGAGGATCTGTCCCTGTTGCGAGACCAAACTGTAGACCCCCTGCTTGCGGGCAAGCTTGGGGTTTTTCTCGATGCGGGTAAACCGGCATCTCGCTGGTGCGTCGATAGATGGAGAAGATCGCCCGATCCTTCAGAGTGTCGATGGCGTAGTCCCGCCATTCGCCTGCGGCAACCATGCGCCCGTAAATGTTCAGGATGGTCATCAGCTCCTTGCGATCAAAACAGATCTGTGCGGGCGGGCGGGGCTGGTTTCCCGAGTGGATGACGCTGGTCTGAGGGCGCAGACTTGCCAGTTCAGTCACACTTTCATCGGCATTATCGAGCAAGCGATCCTCCTTTGTGTGCGAGGGTTCGAAGGACCTGCACGTCTTGATGCTGGCAGGCAAACACCATGATTGCCGCAAAATGTACGCTTTGCAAGTCCATGGGCGGGGAGCCCGGGGTCGAGGGTGGCCTCTTATTGCTATGTGGAGAGAGCGGGACAAAATGCAAGGCGAATTCATTGCTTTGATATCTAAAGAAAAATCACAGAATTGCCTTATTTCAGCCCTTGGAAAGCCATCCCTACAAACCAATATTCTAATTGTTGCCTCGTGGTATCGGCTGCTTGCCAAATGTCTGCTCCTGCCCCCCTTGACCAGACCGCAACAGCCAGACCTGCTACCGTGCTCCTGTCACAGCCATCGACGGGTTTGCTTCGGTTTCAAGGCCTAGACTGGCTCGTCAGGATTTATCGCCGGTCGTACCTCAAGCGTGTCAACATCCCAACAGCTCCTTATCGGGATGCCTTACCGGCATCCCGTTTTTTTGGCCGTTTGGCGGTCAACATCTCTTGAAAGCTTGCAAATGCGTTGCTAGATCAGCCTCGATCAATTTCAAGTGATGCGTGCGACTCGAACAACGGGTCGGGCGCGAAGGGAAGGGCTAATCATGACTGATCAAACGCAACAAGCGGTGCCTGAGACCGAAACGCATTCATTCGAGGCGGAGGTTTCCCGTTTGCTCCATTTGATGGTGCATGCGGTTTATTCCAACAAGGAGATCTTTCTCAGAGAGCTGATTTCGAACGCGGCCGATGCCTGCGAGAAACTGCGCCACGCTGCGCTGACCAATGCAGATCTCATCAAGGAAGATCCCGATTTCAAGATCACCCTGTCATCCGACGGGCCGGCTGGCACGTTGACTGTTGCCGACAATGGCATCGGCATGGACAAGGCCGAGCTGATCGACAATCTGGGCACCATCGCCCGGTCCGGCACGCGGGCCTTTCTTGACAGCTCAAGAGCGGTGAGGATGGTTCGGCACTGATCGGCCAGTTCGGTATCGGCTTCTATTCTGCCTTCATGGTGGCGGACAAGGTCGAGGTGGTTTCGCGCCGTGCAGGCGAGGCGGAAGCCTGGCGCTGGGTGTCCGATGGCAATGGCTCCTACGAGCTGTCGCAGGCCGAGGACGCGGATGCGCTGCCACGGGGCACCAAGATCGTTCTCTATCTCAAGGATGAAGAAAAGAGCTTTGCCGATGGGGTGACCATTCGCCGGATCGTGCGCGACTATTCCTCCCATGTGCCGGTTCCCATTCGCCTGTTGCAGATCAACGAAGAGACCAAGGCGCTTGAGGAAGACGAGCTGACTGATGGTTCTGCTCTGTGGACTAAGTCGAAATCGGACATTACCGAGGAGCAGTACAAGGAATTTTATCAGTATAGCTCGGGTCAGTTCGATGATCCGGCGCTGACGATCCATTACCGCGCCGAGGGTCGCACCGAATATAGCGTTCTGGCCTTTGTGCCCGAACACAAGCCGTTCGACCTGTTCGATCCGAACCGCAAGGGCCGCATCAAACTCTATGTACGTCGCGTCTTCATCACTGACGATGCGGATGTGGTTCCGGCCTATCTGCGCTTCGTGCGCGGCATCGTCGACAGCGAGGATATTCCGCTCAATATCTCGCGCGAAATGCTACAGGACAATCCAATCCTCACCGCGATCTCCAAGGGCGTGACCAACCGCATTCTCAGCGAGCTTGAAAAACTGGCCGAGAAGGATGCCGAAACCTTTGCATCGGTCTGGGAAGCCTTCGGGGCGGTGCTCAAGGAAGGTCTCTACGAGGATCCGGAGCGCCGCGATCAGTTGTTCAAGATCGTGCGGTTCAACACCACCAAAGGCGAGAACCGGACCTTGGCGGAGTATGTCGCGGATCTGAAGGAAAACCAGACCTCGATCTATTATGCGCTTGGCGACAGCCAAGACGCTATCCTTGCCAGCCCGCAGCTCGAAGGTTATCAGGCCCGAGATGTGGAAGTGTTGCTCCTAAGCGACGCGGTTGATGCCTTCTGGGTGCAGACCGCGCTTGGTTTTGATGGCAAGAGCTTCAAGTCCGTCTCGCAAGGCGGCTCCGATCTCGATGCCATCGAGAAGGTCGCCGAGGATGTGAACGAGGACAAGAGCGAGGAAGACAAGGCCAAGGAAAAGGGCTCGGTTGCCGAACTCGTCACCTTCGTCAAGGAAACGCTTGGGGATGCAGTGTCGGACGTTCGGATTTCCTCCCGTCTTGCCACCAGTCCGGTCTGCATCGTCGCGCCGGATTATGGCCCGGATCGCCAGTTCGAGAAGCTGATGCGTAGCCAGAAGGGCGCGGATATGGCTCTGAAGCCGATCCTCGAGGTCAACCCGGATCACGGCCTCGTGCTCTCGCTTGCCAAACAGCTGGAAGGGGCCACGGACAAGTCGACCCTTGAGGATGGTGCGCATCTTCTGCTCGATCAGGCGCTCATTCTTGATGGCGAGCATCCGTCCAATCCGGCCGAATTTGCCGCCCGCCTGTCCAAGGTGATGCTGGCTGGTCTGAAGTAGATCCGGCCTCATCGTGACATCATGCGAGCCGCGGAAGGGATTGTCCTTTCGCGGCTTTTGCTATAGGAGTGCGTGCTTGTCGTGCCATGCTTGAGGCAAATCTGCCGAAAAGAGTGGAAATTTGCGCCAGCTTTCGCCATATAGAGCGAAATATGTCGCGAATGCTTGCGACGATCTCTTCACCCCTCACACGCAATGACAGGATTGGCTCGCTTCGATGGCCTCGCATGTGCAGTTTCTGAAAATGAATGGTCTTGGCAACGAATTCATCGTGATCGATGCCCGAAAGACCAAGCCCCAATTGGGGGCCGATGCCGTGCGTGCGCTCGCCAGCCATGAAACCGGGCCGGGGTGCGATCAGTTCATCACGCTTGAGCCCTCGCCTTCGGGTGCGGATATCTTTATGCGTATTCACAATGCGGATGGCGGCGAGGTGGAAGCCTGCGGCAACGCTACGCGCTGCGTCGGTCGCTTGCTGATGGAAGAAACAGGTCGGGCGAACGCCACAGTCGAGACGGTTGTCGGTATTCTCAAGGCGTCTGGCGCCGGGGCGTCTGACATGGTGACCGTCGACATGGGCGTGCCGAAATTCGGCTGGCAGGATATTCCCCTCTCCGAGCCGTTCGAGGACACCCGTGCGATCGAATTGCAGATCGGTCCGATTGATGCGCCGATCCTGCACACGCCTTCGGTGGTCAATGTGGGCAATCCCCACGCGATCTTCTGGGTCAAGAATGATGTTGAGAGCTATGGGCTGGACGTGAATGGTCCGATGCTCGAGAACCACATGATATTCCCTGACCGAGCCAATATCTCGGTGGCTCAGGTGCACAACAGGGGCGAGCTGACGCTCAAGGTCTGGGAACGCGGCGTCGGTCTGACGCGGGCGTGCGGCACGGCAGCCTGTGCGGCGGCGGTGGCCGCGCACCGGGTCGGAAAGTGCGACCGCAAGGTTCTGGTGCATCTGCCAGGCGGTGACCTGATCATCGAATGGCGCAAGGGGGATGATCATATCCTGATGACCGGCGGAACCGAGCTCGAATATGCCGGAGAGATCGATACCAATGATCTCAGCTGGTCCAAATTGCCAGACGGCGCGGCGGGGTAGGCTCAGATGACAATCAAGGTTTTGACCTTCGGATGTCGGCTGAACACCTACGAATCCGAAGTGATGAAGCAACAGGCCTCGGAAGCGGGTCTGGAGAATGCGATCCTCGTGAACACCTGTGCGGTGACGGCGGAGGCAGTGCGTCAGGCCCGCCAGCAGATCCGTCGGGCCAAGCGCGAGAATCCGGATGCCCGGATCATCGTGACCGGCTGCGCCGCCCAGACCGAGGCCGAACGCTTCGCCGAAATGGACGAGGTCGATCTGGTTCTCGGCAATGACGACAAACTGAAGGCCCAGAGCTATGCCTCGGTGCCGGACTTTGGCGTGCCAATGCCAGAGAAGATCCGCGTCAACGACATCATGAGCGTGCGCGAAACCGCGCTGCATCTCATCGATGGACTTGAAGGGCGCGCGCGGGCCTTCGTCCAGATCCAGAATGGCTGCGATCATCGCTGTACCTTCTGTATCATTCCCTTTGGTCGAGGCAATTCACGCTCGGTGGCCATGGGGCCAATTGTCGATCAGATCGCCAAGCTCGTTGACAACGGCTATCGCGAAGTGGTGCTGACCGGGGTCGACATCACCTCCTACGGTGCTGATCTGCCCGGAGCGCCAAAGCTCGGCGCACTGGTCAAGTCGATCCTCAAACATGTGCCGTCGCTCGAGCGTCTTCGGATCTCGTCCATCGACTCTGTCGAGGCTGATCCGGACCTGATGGATTGCATCGCCAACGACGCCCGCCTGATGCCTCATCTGCATCTGTCGCTGCAGTCGGGAGACAATCTGATCCTCAAGCGCATGAAGCGTCGCCACGATCGGGATCATTCGATCAAGTTCTGCAACGAGGTTCGCGCCCTTCGGCCCGATATGGTCTTTGGTGCGGATATTATCGTCGGTTTTCCGACGGAAACCGAAGAGATGTTCCAGCGCAGTCTTGATATTGTCGAGGAATGCGGATTGACTCATCTGCATGTCTTTCCATTCTCGGCAAGACCCGGTACACCGGCATCAAGGATGCCCAAGGTGAAGGGGCCGGTGATCCGGGAACGGGCGGCACGGCTGCGGGAAGCAGGGGATCTGGCGCTGGTGCGTCATCTCAATGATCAGGTCGGACGTCAGGTGCAGTTGCTCGTTGAGCGCAACGGGCTGGCGCGGACCGAACAGTTCACGCTGACCGAGATCACCACGGGCGAGCCGGGTGAAATCGTCCCGGCGCGTATCGTCGATGCGACCCATCGTCATCTGATGGCAGTGGGGCTGTGACAGTAAGGCGGGGCCTTGCCCGGCTGAGTTCGAATTGAAAGGAGCAGGATCATGGCTAAACAGGGACGGTTGTCACGTTTTCTGTTCGGATCCTCCAAGGACGAAGCAAAGACCACGCCTGAAGAGACAATCGAAGAAAAATCCGTAGAGGTTGCTGAAGAGGAGCAGATATCGGAAGAGGCTTCTGTTGTTGAGGCGGCTGAAGATGCGTCTGTCGCGCCTGAGACTTCGGACGTTCCCGAGCTCGCGGCAGAGGCAGAGATAGAGCCTGCGCCGGTTATCGAGGAGCCAGTCGAGGAGAGCGAGCCGGAACCTCAGCCCGTCGAAGTGCCAGTGGTCGCCGAAACGCCCGCCATCGAGCCTCAACCCGAGAAGAAGTTGTCCTGGTTCGAGCGATTGAAACAGGGCCTTTCCCGCTCCTCCGGGGCGCTTGGGGAGGGCATCAGCTCGATCTTCACCAAGCGCAAGCTTGATGACGACACGCTGCAGGAGCTTGAAGACATCCTCATTCAGGCCGACCTCGGGGTCGAGACGGCGATGACCATCACCGACCGACTGTCCGAGGGGCGCTACAACAAGGAAGTTACCGACCGCGAGGTGCAGGAGATTCTGGCGGAGGAAGTCGACAAGGTGCTCGAGCCTGTCGCCAAGCCGCTTGATGTTACCAAGCCGCAAAGCGGGCCGCATGTCGTTCTGATGATCGGGGTGAATGGGGCGGGCAAGACCACCACCATCGGCAAGCTGGCACAAAAGCTCGGAGCCGAGGGCAAATCGGTGATGCTGGCTGCGGGCGATACCTTCCGCGCTGCTGCCATCGATCAGCTCAAGGTCTGGGGTGAGCGCACCGGTGCTCCGGTGATTGCGCGTGAGGTCGGGGCCGATGCTGCCGGGCTTGCCTATGACGCCATGGCGGAAGCCAAGGCCAAGGGTATGGACGTGCTGCTGATCGACACCGCCGGGCGTCTTCAGAACCGCACCGAGCTGATGGCCGAACTGGAAAAGATCGTCCGTGTGATCAAGAAGCATGATGCCGATGCACCGCATTCGGTGCTGTTGGTGCTTGATGCCACGACCGGACAGAATGCGCTCAATCAGGTCGAGGTCTTTACCAAGATGGCCGGTGTGACGGGGCTTGTCATGACCAAGCTTGACGGAACGGCGCGGGGCGGCATTCTTGTTGCCATTTCTGCCAAATACAAGGTGCCCGTTCATTTCATCGGTGTTGGTGAGAGGGTTGAAGACCTCGAGCCCTTCCAATCAAGGGATTTTGCCCGCGCGATTGCGGGGCTGGCAGACGCCTGACAAAGTGGCGTGAGTTCAAGCGCCCAAAGCGAAAGTGACAAAGACCATGAGCCAACCGGACAAGACGACGGAGCAAACTGCCGAGCCGCAACTCGAAGAGGGGCAGTTGATGAAGCTGGCGCTTGAGCTCGGCCCGCTCGCGGTGTTCTTTTTCGCCAACGCGAAAGGGGATCTAGTTGCTCGCTGGTTGCCGTTCCTTGAGGGCATGAAGCCGATCTTCATTGCCACCGCGCTGTTCATGGTCGCGACCCTCGTCTCGCTCGTCCTGTCGCGGATCAAGTTTGGCAAGTTGCCGGTGATGCCGATGGTGTCGGGCGCGGTGGTCTGTGTCTTTGGCGGTCTCACCCTCTATCTGCAGGATGACACCTTCATCAAGATGAAGCCGACCATCGTCAATCTGCTGTTCGGCTCGATCCTTCTTGGCGGTCTGTTCTTCGGCAAGAGCCTGTTGGGCTATGTGTTTGATTCCGTCTTCCAGCTCAATGCGGAAGGCTGGCGCATTCTCACCTTGCGCTGGGGTGTGTTCTTTTTCGTGCTTGCGGTGCTCAATGAGGTGATCTGGCGAAACTTCTCGACCGATGCCTGGGTTAATTTCAAGGTTTTTGGCGTGATGCCCCTGACCATGGTGTTCGGTGCCTTCCAGATGCCGCTGCTCAATCGTTATGCGCCGAAGGACGATTGAGGCACTCGGAGGCTATTTGATCTGAATGCGCCGATGGGTTCGCCCGTCCCGGTTCTTCTTTGGCAATCCCAGCTGATAAAGCGTGCCTCGTATGACGGGCTTTTTTCTGCACACGCCGTTCTTGTCCCGGATGCACTGGCTCACGTGTGGTTTGGTGTGCGCGCTCTTTTGCTCGCCTTTTGCAAAGGCGGGGTAGGTGATCGCGATCAGACAGGCAATACAGATGGCAACGGGTAGGATTGATCTCATGACGCGCTCCGGGAGTGGAATCGGCTTCCTTTCCTAAGACGCGGAGCTGTGCCGGAAGGTTCAATTCTTTCTTCTAGAAACAGAAAAGGGGCCTTATGCGGCCCCTTTTTGATGATTGCCAAGTGATGTTCGCGGACGCGGGCTTCCTACTTCTCGGCGAGGATTTCTTCAAGCTTTGGCAGGAAGGCTGCTTGCAAGGATTGCGGCGTCAGGGCGCCAATGTGCTTGTAGCGGATGGTGCCGGTGCGGTCGACGATGAAGGTTTCCGGTGCGCCATAGACGCCCCAGTCGATGCCGACACGACCGGAAATGTCCATGCCGACCTTGTCAAAGGGGTTGCCGTGGTTTTTGAGGAACCGGGCCGAGTTGGCGGGTTCGTCCTTGTAGGCAAGACCCAGAAGGTCAAATCGCTTGTCCTCAGTCATCTGCAGCAGCAGCGGATGCTCGTCGCGGCAGGTCGGACACCATGAGGCCCAGACGTTGACGACGGAAACCTTGCCCTTGAAGCTTTCGGTATCAAAACCGGGCATGATGCCACCTTCGGGCGTCCTGATGCCAAAGCTGGCATCGAGCGGGGCGAGGTCGAAGTTGGGTGCCGGTTTGTTGATGAGGACGGATGGCACAATGTTGGGGTTCGTGCCGCTTGCCATCTGCCACATGAACAGCACCGCAAGGGCCAGAAAGACCACCAGAGGCAACAGGATGAGGATGTTGAAACCGCCCTTCTTGCCGGAGGTGTCATCGTCTGCATCATTGCTATCGTCGGACAGGGGAGAGAGATTGGGGGTGTCGCTCATGACGTGCGTCTAAGTCTCCTGCGTCGGTTGCGGTCTGTTTTTCTCTGAACGGCGGCGAATGCCGCGGGCCTCGAGTTCGGCCAGTGTTCGTGCCTGAACCTTGCCGTCCCAGATGACCCAGATGATCAGCAGCAGGACCGTTGCTGCGGTGATGCCGTAGGAGGAGAGGATGAAGCCTGTGTAGTTTCCCATGTCGTCCTCCTACTGGCTGCCAACCGGGCGCTGGCCTGTCGTGACGGTGCGGGCTGAGGCTGCCTTGGTGCCTGCGACCTTGCGGGCTGCGCGCATTTGCATCGAGCGGATGCGGCGGCGGAAGATCTCGTTCTTCATGGCCTTCAAATGCAGGGTGGTGAACAGAGCGGTGAAGGCAACGGCCATAACCAAGAGCGGGATGAGGATCGAGCTGTGGACCTTGGGGCCTTCCATGGTGATGATGCTGGCGGGTTGATGCAGGGTGCTCCACCAGTCAACGGAGAATTTGATGATCGGGATGATGATTGTGCCGACGAGGGTGAGGATGGCTGCGGCCTTGCCTGCGCGGATCGGATCCTCGATGGCGCGCCAGAGGGCCATCAGGCCCAGATAGATGATCAAAAGGATCAGCATCGAGGTGAGCCGCGCATCCCAGACCCAGTAGGTGCCCCACATGGGTTTGCCCCAGAGGCTGCCGGTGATCAGCGAAATGAAAGTGAAGGCGGCGCCAAGCGGTCCTGCGGATTTGGCCGAGACGTCGGCGAGCGGATGTTTCCAGACGAGGGTGCCAAGCGAGGAGATGGCCATCATCACATAGGCAAACATGGCGAGCCAGGCGGCGGGCACATGGATGAACATGATCTTGACGGTCGCGCCCTGCTGATAGTCGTCGGGGGCCTTGAACCAGACCAGATAAAGCCCGGCCACAAACAGCAGAACCGTCAGCCCGACCAGCCAGGGCATGACCCTGTCAAGCAACACCAGAAAGCGAGTCGGATTGGCCAGATCCCAAAGGCTGAAGGTTTTTTTCTCCGTGGCGCTCATGTCCAGTCCCCGAAGTTCAATTGGTCCGTCGCAAGGTCCGTGTGCATGCTCAGATGCGGTCCTTTTGCCTTGCGCTGTGTGCCGGATAGCTGTCAGGCAAATTTACATATGATTATGGCGTAAGCGTGCCAGTTGCCTTGACCAATATCACGAGATTGGCGTCTGGCGAATTACGATTTCGTAAGGAAGGGCCGTTCCGGGTCCTTATCACGCTCTTGTCAGAGAAGCCGCTATTCCTGCGCACTCCTGAGGGCTGCGGCGGCTGCCACCGGTCCGATGATCAGCGAGAGCAGCGAGATTGCACAGAGGAAGTAGAAGGGCGTGCTGAAAGGGGCCGGATCGGTGACTGCTCCGACCGATGCGCTGACGCCGAAAATCAGGATCGGGATGGTTAGCGGCAGGATGAGGATCGACAAAAGCAGGCCGCCACGCCGCAGGATGACGGTGAGGGCCGCGCCGATGGCTCCGATGAGGGTGAGAGCCGGAGTGCCGACAAGCAGGGTGGCCGTGACGGCGGCGACGCCAATCGGCTCGAGATTGAGAAAGAGCGAGAGCACCGGCGTAGCGATGACCAGTGGCAGGCCTGTCGATACCCATTGGGCAGCGCATTTGACGAGCACCAGCAGCTCGACCGGGTGTTCGCCGAGCAGCAGCAAATCGAGCGTGCCGTCTTCCTGATCGGCTTGAAACAGTCGGTCAAGGCTCAGAAGGGTTGCGAGCAGGGCACCGATCCAGAGGATGGCGGGGCCCAGACGGGCGAGCAGATTGAGATCGGGGCCGACGGCAAAGGGGAAGACGGTGACAACGATGAGAAAGAACAGAACCCCCATCAGTGCGCCGCCACCCACGCGCACCGACAGTTTCATGTCACGGACAAACAGGGCAGACATCGCGCTCATTATGCGATCTCCTCTTCGTGATCTTCTGCTTCGTGGCGGTCGAGATGCAGACGTTCGGGGTCGATGAGGCCGAGCGGGGCGTGAGTTGCCGCGATGATGAGGCCGCCTTCGTGCAGATGTTCGGCCATCAGGACCTCAAGCTTCTTTTCCGATGCCTTGTCGAGGGCCGAGGTTGGTTCATCGAGCAGCCAGAGCGGTCGGTAACAGACCAGCAGCCGGGCAAGGGACAGGCGTCTGCGTTGACCGGCCGAAAGATAGGCGGCGGGCATGTCGATCAGATCCTCGAGATTGACCTCCTTGAGGGCCTGAAAGGGGGAGCGGGCCGGATGCCCGTACCATGCGCGCCAGAAATCGAGATTTTCCTTCAAACTCAGAGCAGGCTTGATCGCGTCTGCATGGCCGAAATAATGGGCCTGCTGGCCGACGGTGAGATCCTCGTCGCCCTCTTCAAGATGCATGGTGCCGGAATGGGCGCGGACAAGGCCGGCAAGGGTGCGCAGCAGGGATGATTTGCCGATGCCGTTGGGGCCGGTGATGACCAGCGCCTTGCCTGCATTCAGAGTGAAGCTGACGTGATCGAGCACCGGGCGCCCGCCTCTTGTGCATCCCAATCCCTCGACGATCAATTGCATTGTGACTTGCTCTTGGTTGTTTGCGGCGGCACCGGGCGGCCTTGGCCTCTTTGCTTTCATCTCTATCGCCCTTCTGGTGGAAACGCAAAAGAAGATTGCATCCTATCCTTGCCGTAGCCTTGCAATACTCTTCGATGAGTCCGAGAATGCCGCTTGTCGGGGACGTCGACATGTCGTGGCTCCCCGCCTCGGGACGGCTTTCAGGGCATGCCTTCGGGCATCTTAGAGGCGGCCTGAGGGGCGTTGGTCGGGGTGGATGTCTTCGCGCTGCGGCGAAGTCCTAAGCCCTTGAAGGCGCAGCGTCACAAGGGCGAGGGCAAAGTTCTACTGTAGAATATATTGCATGTCAGCCTGATTTAATTTACGACGACAGCCAATGGGCCTGTTTCTGCTCGCTAAAATTTGTCGAGATATGGTTTCAGGCTAAATGGCTAACCAATGGGTCGGGACCAAAATGAGCTTATATGAAAACTATCTAGACGAGATCGAAACTCGGCAAATCCAGGGTTTGAACCCGAAGCCTATCGATGATGCGGCGCTGCTGAGCGAGATCATCGAGCAGATCAAGGATCTGGACAACAAACATCGGGCCGACTCACTCAAGCATTTCATCTATAACACCCTTCCGGGCACCACCAGCGCCGCTGGCGTGAAGGCACAGTTCCTCAAGGAGATCATCCTTGGTAGCGCGGTCGTTGAGGAAATCACTCCGGCCTTTGCGTTTGAGCTGCTCTCCCACATGAAGGGTGGTCCCTCGATCGAGGTTCTCATTGATCTGGCGTTTGGTGACGATGCCGGGATTACCAAGCAGGCTGCCGAGGTCCTGAAGACCCAGGTGTTCCTCTACGAAGCAGACATGGACCGCATCAAGTCTGCTTTCGAGGCTGGCAATCCGATCGCCAAGGACATTCTGGAAAGCTACGCCAAGGCTGAATTCTTCACCAAGCTGCCGGATGTCGACGAAGAAGTTGAAGTCGTGACCTACATCGCCGCAGAAGGCGATATCTCCACCGACCTTCTATCTCCGGGCAATCAGGCGCATTCCCGCTCCGACCGCGAGCTGCATGGCAAATGCATGATTTCCGAACAGGCTCAGAAGGAAATCGAGGCACTGAAGCTGCAGCATCCGGGCAAACGGGTGATGCTGATCGCCGAAAAGGGCACGATGGGTGTTGGCTCCTCCCGCATGTCCGGCGTCAACAACGTGGCGCTGTGGACCGGCAAGCAGGCCAGCCCCTATGTTCCTTTCGTCAACATCGCACCGGTTGTTGCAGGCACGAACGGCATTTCTCCGATCTTCCTGACGACCGTGGATGTGACCGGTGGTATCGGCCTCAACCTCAAGAACTGGGTCAAGAAGGTTGATGAGGACGGCAAACCGATCCTCAACAATGATGGCAATCCGGTTCTGGAGCAGAAATATTCCGTCGAGACTGGCACTGTCCTCAAGATCAACAGCAAGAAGAAAAAGCTGCTGAGCGAAGACGGCTCGGAAGAGCTTGCCGATGTGACGGCCTCCTTCACGCCGCAGAAGGTCGAATTCATGAAGGCAGGTGGTTCCTATGCCATCGTCTTCGGCAAGAAGCTGCAGACATTTGCCGCCGAAACCCTCGGGGTTGAACCGGCTCAGGTCTTTGCTCCGTCCAAGGAAGTGTCCATCGAAGGGCAGGGCCTGACTGCAGTTGAAAAGATCTTCAACAAGAACGCCCTTGGTGTTGCCTCTGACAAGCCGCTGCATGCTGGCTCCGACGTTCGCGTCAAGGTCAACATCGTCGGCTCTCAGGATACCACCGGCCTGATGACCAGTCAGGAATTGGAAGCCATGGCCGCGACGGTGATTTCCCCGACCGTGGATGGTGCCTATCAGTCCGGTTGCCACACGGCCTCCGTTTGGGACCTGAAGGCTCAGGCCAACACGCCGAAGCTGATGGCCTTCATGAACAAGTTTGGCCTGATTACCGGTCGCGACCCGAAAGACGTCTATCATCCGATGACGGACGTGATCCACAAGGTGCTGAACGACATCACCGTGGATGACGGCGACATCATCATCGGTGGCGACAGCCACACCCGCATGTCCAAGGGCGTTGCCTTTGGTGCTGACTCCGGGACCGTCGCGCTGGCGCTCGCAACCGGCGAAGCCACCATGCCGATCCCAGAATCGGTCAAGGTCACCTTCAAGGGCACCATGGCCGACTGGATGGACTTCCGTGACGTGGTTCATGCAACTCAGGCCCAGATGCTCAAACAGCATGGCGACAACGTCTTCCAGGGCCGTGTGATCGAAGTGCATATCGGCACGCTGCTCGCTGACCAGGCCTTCACCTTCACCGACTGGACAGCCGAGATGAAAGCCAAGGCTTCCATCTGCATTTCCAACGACGAAACCCTGATCGGTTCGCTCGAGTTGGCCAAGAGCCGCATTCAGGTGATGATCGACAAGGGCATGGACAATGCCGCCGGGACCCTTCAGGGCCTGATCAACAAGGCAGACAAGCGTATCGCCGAGATCAGGTCTGGCGAAAAGCCTGCCCTGACGCCGGATGACAATGCGAAATATTTCGCGGAAGTCGTTGTCGATCTCGACGAAATCGTCGAGCCGATGATTGCCGACCCGGACGTCAACAACGCCGATCCGTCGCGCCGCTACACCCACGACACCATTCGCCCCGTTTCCTATTATGGCGGCGAGAAGAAGGTCGATCTGGGCTTCGTCGGCTCCTGCATGGTGCACAAGGGCGACATGAAGATCGTCGCCCAGATGCTGAAAAACCTCGAGAAAGCCAAGGGCAAGGTCGAATTCAAGGCTCCGCTCGTTGTTGCAGCTCCGACCTACAACATCATCGACGAGTTGAAGGCAGAGGGCGACTGGAGCGTTCTGGAGAAATACTCCGGCTTCGAATTCGATGACGGCGCACCCAAGACCACGGCTCGCACTGAGTATGAGAATATTCTCTATCTCGAACGCCCCGGCTGTAACCTCTGCATGGGCAACCAGGAAAAGGCCGAGAAGGGTGATACCGTTCTCGCGACTTCTACTCGCCTGTTCCAGGGCCGCGTTGTGGCCGACAGCGAGACCAAGAAGGGTGAATCCCTTCTGGCCTCTACCCCGGTGGTGGTTCTGTCTGCCATCCTTGGCCGCACGCCGAGCATGGATGAATACAAGCAAGCCGTCGAAGGCATCGATCTGACCAAGTTTGCTCCGCCGCTTGAAAAGTCGGCAACGTCGCGATCGGTTCATTTCTGATCGAGCTTGTGAAGACTGAGATATGGGAGGCGCGGGTGTCTTGAATGGCACCCGCGCCTCTTTTTGTTTAGGCAGCCTCAGACCCCTGATCCTTTATATTTCGCTCAGCGTCCTTATATAGACACTAGGCATAATGCGTATGCGAGGCGGCCGCGCCCGAATTCTTGTTCGACAAAGGGTGGCTGTTCATCCCGGCATGCCTCTGCCAGACTGTGGGCAGGACCTCGTCCAGTTTGACCGACCCACAGACCCTTCATGTTTCTTTTAAGACAAAAGGACAGGATCAGCCGTGACCAAATCTCTCGACAGTTTCAAAGCCAAAAAGACCCTTCAGGTCAATGGCAAGAGCTATACCTATTTCAGCCTGCCCGAGGCCGAGAAAAACGGCCTAGAGGGCATTTCAAAGCTTCCCTATTCGCTCAAGGTCGTGCTTGAAAACCTCCTGCGGTTTGAGGACGGACGCACAGTGACTGCCGATGACATTCGCGCCTGTGCCGAGTGGCTTGTCGAATGCAAATCCTCTGCCGAGATTTCCTATCGTCCGGCGCGTGTGCTCATGCAGGATTTCACCGGGGTTCCTGCTGTGGTCGATCTGGCCGCCATGCGCGATGCCTCCAAGGCGCTTGGCTCCGACCCGCAGAAGATCAACCCGCAGGTGCCTGTCGATCTCGTCATCGACCACTCGGTGATGGTCGACCATTTCGGCAATCCCCTTGCCTTCAAGCAGAATGTGGATCTTGAATATCAACGCAACGCAGAGCGCTATGAATTTCTGCGCTGGGGCCAGCAGGCCTTTGACAATTTCCGCGTGGTTCCACCAGGAACCGGCATTTGCCATCAGGTGAACCTTGAATATCTGGCCCAGACCGTCTGGACCAAGGACGAGGATGGCGAGACCATCGCCTATCCCGATACGCTCGTGGGTACCGACAGCCACACAACCATGGTCAACGGCCTTTCGGTCCTTGGCTGGGGTGTTGGCGGCATCGAGGCCGAGGCTGCCATGCTTGGCCAGCCGGTGACGATGCTGATCCCCGAAGTCGTCGGCTTCCGTCTTTCTGGCGAGATGGCCGAAGGCACCACCGCAACGGACCTTGTGCTGACCATCGTCGAGATGCTGCGCAAGAAGGGCGTCGTCGGCAAGTTCGTAGAATTCTATGGCCCCGGTCTTGATAATCTCAGCCTTGAGGATCAGGCAACAATAGCCAACATGGCGCCGGAATATGGCGCGACCTGCGGTTTCTTCCCCGTCGACAAGGACACGCTGTCCTATCTTGAGGTTACGGGCCGCGACAGCGATCGGGTTGCGCTGGTCGAAGCCTACTCAAAGGCGCAGGGCATGTTCCGCGATACGGGCAGCGTCGAGCCGAGCTTTACCGATACCCTTTCCCTTGATCTGGCAGATGTGGTTCCGTCCATTTCGGGTCCGAAACGCCCCCAGGATCGCATTGCCCTGACCGAAGCCGACATTGCCTTTGCCAAGGCGATGGAGAGCGAGTTCAAGCAGGGCGACCAGCTGGATAAACGAGTCGCGGTCGCAGGTCGCGATCATGATCTTGGCAACGGTGACGTGGTGATTGCCGCGATCACTTCCTGCACCAACACCTCGAACCCGTCCGTTCTGATCGGGGCAGGTCTGGTGGCGCGCAAGGCGCTGCAAAAAGGCCTCTCGGTCAAACCATGGGTGAAGACCTCGCTTGCTCCGGGCTCGCAGGTCGTGACCGACTATCTGCAGAAGGCCGGTATGCAGAGTGATCTTGATGCCCTCGGCTTCAACCTTGTCGGTTATGGCTGCACCACTTGTATCGGCAACTCCGGTCCGCTGCCGCCGGAAATTTCCGAAGCGATCCAGAACAATGATCTGGTGGCCTGTTCGGTACTGTCCGGTAACCGGAACTTTGAAGGCCGCGTCAACCCGGATGTCCGAGCCAACTTCCTTGCTTCCCCGCCGCTGGTTGTCGCCTATGCGATTGCCGGGTCGCTCAATATCAACATCACCAAAGATCCAATCGGTGAGGATCCTAAAGGCAATCCTGTCTATCTGAAGGACATCTGGCCGACCAGCGAGGAGATCTCGACCCTCGTGCGCGAAGCGGTGACCCGCGAGATGTTCCAGACCCGCTATTCGGACGTCTTCAAGGGCGATCCGAAATGGCAGGCCATCGAAGTGGCGCCAAGCGAGACCTATAGCTGGAATGCCTCGTCCACCTATGTGCAGAACCCGCCTTATTTCGAAGGCATGGACCTGACGCCGAAGCCGGTGGAAGACGTCAAGGGCGCGCGCATTCTGTCGTTGTTCCTTGACTCCATCACCACGGACCACATCTCTCCGGCGGGCAGCTTCAAGCCTGACACGCCGGCTGGCAAATATCTCACCGAGCGTCAGGTCGCACCGAGGGATTTCAACTCCTACGGCTCGCGCCGCGGCAACCACGAGATCATGATGCGCGGCACCTTTGCCAACATCCGCATCAAGAACCAGTTGGCTCCGGGCACGGAAGGCGGCTTCTCGATGAAGGATGGCGAGGTCAAACCAATGTATGACGTTGCCATGGCCTACAAGGACGAGGGCACCCCGCTCGTGGTCTTTGCAGGCAAGGAATATGGCACCGGATCATCCCGCGACTGGGCGGCAAAGGGCACCAACCTGCTTGGGGTTCGTGCTGTGGTCGTGCAGTCGTTCGAGCGTATTCACCGCTCCAACCTTGTTGGCATGGGCGTTTTGCCATTGCAGTTCAAGGACGGCGAGAGCTGGCAATCCGTCGGCATCAAGGGCGATGAGGAAATCACCATTCTGGGGCTGTCTGATCTGAAGCCACGTCAGGATGTGGATGTTCACATCAGGTTCGCCGACGGCTCAGAAAAAACCATCAGCACCCTCTGCCGGATCGATACCGAGGATGAGCTAGACTATTACCGCAACGGCGGCATCCTGCATTATGTGCTCAGAGACCTCGCGTCCTAGACCTGAGGCTCTGATTTGGGCCCATGAGCAAGCCCCGGTTCTTTGTTGCAAGGGCCGGGGCTTTTTGGTCGCCCGGTTTCGATTAGGAGATTGGGCAAGAGATGGGCATGAGGCCTCTTCTGTGCGGGATTCCTGTTGCATTTCTGGGGGAATGTTTGCGACACTGTTAGAAGGCCCCCTCCCTATTTGACTATCCTTCTTTTCGAGTTTAGCGATGACCCCAATTGCACCAGTCGACGCCGACACCCGGCGCGCCGTCAAGCCCGTTATCTGTTATCCGACAGAAACCCTCCCGAAGCCGAACATGACGCTTTATGAAGCCGCCCGTTCCGACCTGAAAAAGGTCGCGGATGTTGTTGTGCCGGCACGGGATGCTGCCTATATCCGCGTTCCCAAAGGGCATTTCCTCAGGATCGTCAGCATCGAGGGGCCTCAGGTGGGCGATCTCAATCTTTTCAGCAATGAAGATCTGGCCGAACGCTTCTATTCGGGCAAGACCCGTGCACTCCACGGCACCCATGTCACCACCGGTGATCAGCTCTGGTCCTGCTTTCCGTTCATGCGTCCGATGGCGACCATCGTTGCCGATACGCTCGGGTGGTACGGCATCGATGAGTTTGGCGGTTCGGTGCATGATGTGATCGGCACGCGGTGCGATCCCTATACCGGGCGGCTGCTGAAGGGGCATGATTATCATCACTGCTGCCATTCCAACCTGATCCGCTCCATGAGCGATGCCTGTGGCCTCAGCGTCATTGAAGCCGAGGTGCTGGTGCATGACGTGCTCAATGTCTTCATGTGCACCGGTTTTACCCGTGACACCGGCCAGTACTTCATGAAGGCGAGCCCGGTGCGTCCCGGCGACTATCTGGAGATGTTTGCCGAGATCGATCTTCTGGCGGTGCTGAGCGCCTGTCCCGGCGGGGATTGCTCGTCCGAGCATTCGAGCGATCACGCCCAGTGCCATCCCCTGTTGATGGAGGTCTACAAGCCTCTGGATGGTGCGCTGGAAGGTTGGTCTTCCCCGCCGATGAACCCCTATGACCGAACACACGGACGATAAACGAGGTACGACATGACATATGTTCCAAACGAGGCTCGCTATGACAAGATGGCCTACCGCCGCTGCGGTGCCTCTGGTCTCAAGCTTCCTGCGATTTCTCTCGGGCTGTGGCACAACTTTGGTCATGACACACCCCACGCGACGAAGCAGGCGATCTGCCGGGCCGCATTTGACAGCGGGATCACCCATTTCGATCTTGCCAACAACTATGGCCCGCCTCCGGGTGCGGCCGAAGAGGCCTTTGGCGAGCTGCTGCGCACCGACTTTGCCGCTTATCGGGATGAAATGATTATCTCGTCAAAAGCCGGATATCTGATGTGGCCCGGGCCTTACGGAGAATTTGGCAGCCGCAAATATGTGATTGCTTCTTGCGAGCAGTCCCTGAAGCGCATGGGTGTCGATTATGTCGACATTTTCTATTCGCATCGTTTCGATCCCGATACGCCTCTCGAAGAAACCATGGGTGCGCTTGACACCTTGGTGCGTCAGGGCAAGGCGCTCTATGTGGGCATCTCGTCCTACAATTCCCAGCGCACGCGCGAGGCGGTGAAGATCCTCAAGGAGCTGGGGACGCCCTGTCTCATCCATCAGCCTGCCTACAACATGCTCAATCGCTGGGTGGAGAAGGATGGATTGAAGGACACCCTCAAGGAGCTCGGTGTTGGCTCCATCGCCTTCACGCCGCTGGCGCAGGGGATGCTGACCAACAAATATCTCAATGGCATTCCGGAGGATTCGCGAGTGGCCCGTGGCGGGTTTCTGAAGCGCGAGATGATCACCGACCGGGCCGTTGAGAATCTGCAAAAGCTCAATGCCATCGCCCAGCGCCGTGGCCAGACCCTCGCGCAGATGGCGATTGCATGGGTGTTGAGAGATGAAGGCATCACCACCGCTCTCATCGGGGCATCAAAGCCGGAGCAGGTGCTCGATTGCGCCAAGGTGGTCGACAATCTTGACTTCACGCCTGAGGAGCTGGCCGAGATCGATCTTTATGCGCAGGACGAAGATATCAATATCTGGGCCAAGTCATCCGATCTGTAATCGGTGGGGCATGATCCGAAGGGAAACAAAAAAGCGGGCAGTTTTGGCTGTCCGCTTTTCTTGTGACTGTTTCAGCGCTCAGAAGTCGATGGCCCGACCGCCGATCTCATAATCGTCATAACGGGAGGGATCTAGGCCACCTCTGCCGCCGACTTCCGTGGGTCGGTCGGCGCTGACCTTGAGCGCGTCGCGTTCCTTGCGGCGCTCTTCGGCTTCCAGCAGGGCGCGCTGCGCTGCGGGGGGCAGATCTTCAAAGCGGCGGCGCGGTTTTTCTTCCTTTTCCACCTGGGGCGGCATCTTGTCGACAGCTGTTCTGAAGACCGGGCCCTCGGTGTCTTTCGTCTCATCGGACATGGCGGATCCTGTTTCATCTTGAAATCTTATTTTCACGCCTAACATATAGGAAGTTGGGTCTCGATCCAAAGTGCGAAACTTATCAGAGGATAAAACAGGCATGAATTTCTTCCGTACCGCTTTGCTGCTGGCAGGCATGACAGGCTTGTTCATGGCCATCGGCTATCTGCTTGGTGGCTCGGGGGGCATGATGATTGCCTTCATCTTTGCCCTTGGGATGAATGTGTTCAGCTACTGGAACTCGGACAAGATGGTCCTGAGGATGCACAATGCCCAGGAGGTGGATGCACGCACTGCTCCGGAATATTACGAGATCGTCGAGAAGCTGGCGGCTGAAGCACAGCTGCCAATGCCGAAGGTCTATGTCATCGATTCCGACCAGCCGAACGCTTTTGCGACGGGCCGTAACCCTCAGAATGCCGCCGTTGCTGCCTCGACAGGGCTGCTCAACCGGCTGAGTTATGAAGAGGTCGCGGGCGTGATGGCCCATGAGCTGGCCCATATCAAGAACTATGACATCCTGACGATGACAGTTACCGCGACCCTTGCAGGTGCCATATCGATGCTGGCAAACTTTGCCATGTTCTTCGGTGGTGGACGGGATCGCGAAGGAGGCGGGCTTGGCATCATCGGTACGATTGCCCTAATGATCCTTGCGCCTCTAGCGGCTTCCGTGGTGCAGATGGCAATTAGCCGGACGCGCGAATATGAAGCGGACAAGATGGGTGCCCAGATCTGTGGTCAGCCGATGTGGCTTGCCTCGGCACTGGCCAAGATCGCCAATGCTGCGGGTCGTACGGTGAATGTCACCGCCGAACAGAATCCGTCCACGGCGCACATGTTCATTATCAATCCCCTGAGCGGGCAGAAGATGGACAATCTCTTCTCCACCCACCCGGATACCCAGAATCGCATTGATGCGCTGGCCGCGCTTCAGGCCGAATGGTATGGCGGCCAGGGGCCGTTGAAAGTCAGCGGTGGTGGCACGCTCGGCGCCAGCCAGCGTCGCCAGCAGATGCAGGACGATGGTCCTTGGGGCTCTCAACCTTCCCGTGACCGCGACGAGCCGGAAGGGCCGTGGGGCTAGGCTAGGAAGGCTCAGCTGTTTCCTTCGAGTGACTTGATGAAAGCCCGCGCCTCACGCGGGCTTTTCAATGTGACCAAGAGGCCATGATGATCCTTCAGCACGTCCATAAGTCTCGGCCTGTGCGTCCGATTGAAGGACCAGACATAGGTCAGAAAGTCCCAGTCAAAGCGCTCGTTGCAGCCGGTCGGCATGTCCGGGCGATTGCGCTTGTAGTAGATGAGCGTGCGCTTGATGACCCTTGTGAGGCACAGCCAGCGCGGTGTGTCGAGAAAGATGGTCAGATCCGCAGACGCGAGACGGGCTGGGGCCGTGCTCAGATAGTTGCCATCCATGATCCAGCATTCCTCATTGATTGCCTCTGCGACATTCTGAGTAAAGTCGCTTTTGTCCTTCATTTGCCAGTTTGCATTCCAATAGAGCCGGTCGAGATGCACGATGGGCAGTCCGAGCTTGTCGGACAGCGCTCTCGATAGGGTTGACTTGCCTGATCCGGCACAGCCAAGGATGACAATGCGGTGGTACATGATGCACTCTGATTGCACTCTGGCGAACGTGGGGAACTTGGGACTGTGACAGGTTTATAAGACCCTTTCGTGAAGGAGCAAGCGCGGATCTGGTGATGCGATTGTCTCTTGCAGCTTTGAAGGAGGATCCGTAAGAAGCAGGGAGAACCGAAAAGCCGGAGCGCTCAATTGGACCTTGCGACTGTCACAAACCTTATGCGCCCGCTGGTGCATTATTCGGGGCATCTTCTGCTGCCCTTTCTGCTTGCGCGGCTGGTCTTTGGCCGTGAGCATTGGCTGAAGGCGGGGCTGATCATGGTGGCCACCATTGCCATCGATCTTGATCATCTGCTCGCCGATCCGATCTTTGATCCGAACCGCTGTTCCATCGGTTTTCATCCACTTCACACCAATTGGGCGGTGGCGGGCTATCTTGCTCTGCTTCTGGTGCCCCAGTGGAAGGTGCGAGCCGTCGGTCTTGGCTGCCTCTTTCATCTGGCGGTTGATCTGAACGACTGCTCTATGGGCGGGACTTTGGGGGGCGGGACTTGGCCGGTCTAAACGGGTCAGCCTTACTTAATCCCGTGCAAACAAAAAGGGGATGGTTGCCCATCCCCTTGTTCATTTCGCATCCGACTCAATCGCTCAGCTTGCCTTCTTGGCCCGCTCCGCCTTCTTGCGGTCGTTCGGGTCGAGGAGAATTTTGCGCAGGCGGATGGATTTCGGCGTGACTTCCACCAGTTCATCTTCGGAGATGTAGCTCAGGGCCTGTTCGAGGCTGAGGCGGATAGGCGTGGTCAGCTTGACGGCGTCGTCCTTGCCGGCCGAGCGGATGTTGGTCAGCTGCTTGCCCTTGAGGATGTTGACCTCAAGGTCGTTGCCGCGGGTGTGCTCGCCGATGATCATGCCCTGATAGACCTTGGTGCCAGGTTCGACCATCATCGGGCCACGGTCTTCCAGCTGCCACAGGGCGTAGGCGACGGCTTCGCCATTGCCGTTGGAGAGCAGCACGCCGGTGTGGCGCGAGGCGATGTCGCCCTTGTGCGAGGCATAATCGTGGAAGATGCGGTTGAGGATTGCTGTGCCGCGGGTGTCGCTGAGCAGCTCGGACTGATAGCCAATGAGGCCACGGGTCGGAGCGTAGAAGACAAGGCGCGTACGGCCGCCGCCAGAGGGGCGCATTTCGACCATTTCGGCCTTGCGTTCCTGCATTTTCTGGACCACGACGCCCGAATATTCGTCATCGACGTCGATGATGACTTCTTCGATCGGCTCGAGCAGTTTGCCGTTCTCGTCCTTCTGCATGACCACCTGCGGGCGACCGATGCCAAGCTCGAAGCCTTCGCGGCGCATATTCTCGATGAGGATCGAGAGCAGCAGTTCGCCACGGCCCGAAACGATGAAGGCGTCGCTGTCCTTTGCTTCGGTCACCTTAAGGGCGACGTTGCCCTCGGCTTCGGCGAGAAGGCGGGCGCGGATGACACGGCTCTGGACCTTGTCGCCTTCGGTGCCGGCGAGGGGGCTGTCGTTGACGCGGAAGGTCATGGACAGGGTTGGCGGGTCGATGGGCTGGGCCTGAAGGGCTTCTGTGACCGATGGAGCGCAGATGGTGTCGGCAACGGTGGCCTTCTGCAGACCGGCGATGGAAACGATGTCACCGGCTTCGCCCACTTCGATGGCCTGACGTTCGAGGCCACGGAATGCGAGTACTTTGGAGATGCGGCCGTTCTCGATCAGTTTTCCGTCACGGCTGAGGGCCTTGATGGCCATGTTGGGGCGGACTTCACCAGCCATGATGCGGCCCGTGAGGATGCGGCCAAGGAAGTTGTCGGACTGGATCGTGGTGGCCAGCAGGCGGAATTCGCCTTCTTCGACATGGGGGGCCGGGACATGTTTGACGACGAGGTCGAACAGGGGCTCCATGTCGGTTTTCGGTCCATGCGGTTCGGTTGCCATCCAGCCGTTCTTGGCGGAGCCATAAAGAACGGGGAAGTCGAGCTGCTCTTCGTTGGCGTCGAGGTTGGCGAAAAGGTCGAAGACCTCATCAAGCACTTCTTCGGCGCGCTGTTCGGGCTTGTCGATCTTGTTGATCGCGACGATGGGGCGGAGGCCGAGTTTCAGCGCCTTGGACACAACGAACTTGGTCTGGGGCATCGGGCCTTCTGCGGCATCGACCAGAACGATCACACCGTCGACCATGTGCAGGATACGCTCGACCTCGCCGCCGAAGTCGGCGTGGCCCGGGGTGTCCACGATGTTGATGCGGGTGCCGTTGTGCTCAAGGGAGGTGACCTTGGCGAGGATGGTGATGCCGCGCTCGCGCTCGATATCGTTGGAATCCATCATCCGTTCTTCGGTCTGCTGGTTTGCCCGGAACATGCCGGAGGCCTTGAGCAATTCGTCGATCAGTGTCGTTTTGCCATGGTCAACATGGGCAATGATCGCAATGTTGCGAAGATTCATCAGTTTGTCTCTTGTCTGGCGGGCAATAGAATAGGCAGCCATCACCGATCCGTTCAGGACCGGATAGCCGCATTGGCCCGTGTCATGCTTGGGAGTTGGCGAAAGCTCTATACGAATTTTCGCAGCTTGAAAAGCCTTGTTTCGCGCAGATTTTGGTCGCTTGTCGTCCAATTCGCAACTTGGTTAGCTCCTAAACCGTGCCTGTGACACTGGAATGAAGCTGTCATCGCCTGTGATTGGCGGTGCTGACATTGATCTGATATGCGTTCAGGAACTGCAAATATCGAACAGCGCAGCGCGGGAGGAAATGCCGAGCTTTTCATAGGCCCGGCGTCGGTAGGTGACCACCGTTGACGTTGCGACCTGCATGTCGGCGGCGATTCGTTCGGCCTTCTTGCCAGAGAGAATGCCGATGCAGACCTGTCGTTCGCGATCCGACAGATTTTCAAGGGCCGGAGGCAAGGGGTCGCCCGGCGGTGGCTCATGGGATGGGTCGGTCGCGAAATGTTTGACGGTGACGTCAATGAGGCCGGGAAGCAACGGATGATTGAGGTCGAGCTCTTCGCTGCGGTGGTAGTAGAGATGCAGGATCAACTGTCTGCCCTCCTGATTGGAGAGTACCGTGATCCGATCTGAGAATCCCGCTAACTGGTTGTTTTTCTTCAATATGGAAGAGAAGGCGAGCAGGACATCCGGCGCATAGGTGTGGATCGTATTGCAGAATGTCACGGTCTCCACCGAGTTTGGTGCAAGCTTGAGCAACCGGTCTTTCAACGGATCGCGCTTGTACCAGCCTGAAAGATAGATCGACTTGGCCACTTCGGCGAAAACGGGATTGTTAAAATTTCGGATGAACAGGCATTCCGGCGGGTCTGGTTCGTGGTCCCACAAGCCGATCTGGGCTGCGCGCAGTTCACGCACCAGCTTGAGAAAGGGAGCATAGAACCCCTTTTCGCCAATGCTGTTTCGGCACTGGAGCAACAAATCCTGCTGATGCGTGTCAGGTTTCAAGCCAATCACCTTGTCCTCCCCTTTGGAGGACAGACCCCTCTAAGTTACTCTGCTATAGCATGTAACAAACCGGTATCCCCAAATCCGGTTGTTTAAAACGCAGACAATGTTTCCTCGGGCATCTGCTCGAGGCAACTTGATACGAACGGGTTCGACCCCCACCCCACCTGCGGGCCCGTTCATGCCCTCACCATCATTTACCCCAAATGTCTGGTGAGGGAATTTGCGTGTTAGTTGCGACTCACTTCCCGACAACAGTGACCATATGTTTTCTCAACGTCAAGCAAGCCTTGGCATTTATTGCTTGAGCCGGGGCCGGAGTGACATCATGAAGCGGTCGGGCGTTCGATTGTCAGTTCCACAGCTCGAGGGGTGTGTCATAGCTCACATAAAGCGGATGTCTGGGATGGCCATCTTTGCTTAGCCCCAGATGATGGAGCTGGTGGCCCTCACGGGTGAGCAGGGTCCGGATCGCGGGGCCGAGCCCGATGTGCGCGCCGTGGGTTCCCCAGGCACACAGAATGGTGTCTGACCACCGGCTTGCGAGCAGGAGTTCGGCGAGATTGTCCGGCCCGACCGGATCTCGGGCTCGTTTGAGGTCTCGTGGGTCGGTTGCTCTGAAGGCAAACAGATTGCAGGCCCGAAAGGCCCCATAGCCCAACGCACGGGCGCGGCGTTCGCAGCGTTCGATGGTCGGGTCGTTTTTCAGCTCGGTTGCCGTAGACGGGTTGAGCATGATGAAAAGTAGTTTCGGAGCCGAATCATCCCAGATCCGGGTGAGGGCATAGCGATAGCGCTCGCACGGGGAGTAGGTCGCAAAGGACCTTCTCCCAGATGCCATGTTCTCTCTGACAATCAGCTCGGTCATGAGGTCTGTTCTGGCTGCCGCACAGTCACTGCCTGACGACACCCTTGGTCACGATGATGTTGCCGTAAAGGCGGGTTTCTCCCGATTGCACAATGGCATAGGCCTTTCTGGCCTTGTCGTAGAAGGCGAAGCGCTCGAGCTTTGACAGGGTGGCAGGATTGTCTGCCACGTCGTTGACGATGGTCTGGAATGCCGCCACGACAGGTGGGATCTCGGTCGGGTTGCCGACCACTTCCATGACCACTGCCGGGTCGTCAATGAAATCATCAAGCGGCATCAGGCCGAGAACGGCGCTGAGGATGTCCGTTGCGGGGATGCCGTCGAGCCGGACATAACGGCAGCCGGTTTCCTCGGCGAACTGGGCGCCGGGGAAGTTGGCGTCAGCAATGACGAGATCGCTGCCGTGGCCCATGGAGGCCAGAATGTGGAGCAGGTCCGGTGAGAGCAGCGGGTTGATGGTGCGCAGCATGGTGGAGTCTTTCGAAACAAATGTTGAGTGAGACGGAGTTTGCCTCAAGGGAGTTCGGGCCACAAGCCCAGCAGACTGCGTAGCCCCGCCTCAACGACCGGCAGTCTAGAGCCTGATGATGCCTTTCTTGATGATGATGTTGCCATAGAGGCGTCGTTCGCCGGTCTGCACGACGGCATAGGCGGTGCTGGCCCTGTCATAGAAGGCGAAGCGATCGATGGAGGTCAGCTCGGCGGGATGGTCCGCCACGTCCCTGATGATGGTCTCGAATTCGGAAAGGATCGGCGGTTTCGGGTCCGGGACCTGCATCACATGGAAAGGGTCCTTGACGAAATCATCGACGGGTAGGTGCTCCAGCACGGCCCGGAGCACTTCCGGAGCCGGTGCGCCGTCCAAGCGGGTGTAGCGGGCTCCGGCCTTGCGGGCGATCTTGTCGCCGGGGAAATTGGCGTTGACGATCACGAGATCGTCGCCATGGCCCATCGAGGCGAGGATATGGAGGAGATCGGGGGACAACAGGGGATTGACTTGTCTGAGCATTGGGAGGGATCCGGTCAGCGGGGCGCTTGGTTGCCTGATTTAAGATGTCAGGCGAGGGAGCGGCGGGACATAAAAAATGGCGAGGGGTTAACCTCGCCATTTTTGCATTCGGATCGGGGCCGGACAACTTAGCCTTTGGCCTTGCGATTGCGGTAGCCGATGGTTCTGAGGCGCAGGCCCTGCAGCTCGATGAAGCCGGCTGCATCATGGTGGTCATAGGCAACCGCACCTTCTTCGAAGGTGACAAGGTCTTCGGAATAGAGGCTGAATTCGCTGTCGCGGGCGATGACGTCGGCGTTGCCCTTGTAGAGCTTCAGCTTGACGGTGCCGGTGACATATTCCTGCGACTTGTCGATCAGGGCCTGAAGCATTTCGCGTTCCGGGCTGTACCAGAAGCCGTTGTAGATCAGTTCGGCATAGCGCGGCATGATGCTGTCCTTGAGGTGGGCGGAGCCGCCGTCAAGGGTGATGGATTCAATGCCGCGGTGCGCTGCAATGAGGATCGTGCCGCCCGGGGTTTCATAGATGCCGCGGGATTTCATGCCGACGAAGCGGTTTTCAACCAGATCGAGGCGGCCAATGCCGTTGTCATGGCCGAGCTGGTTGAGCTTGGTCAGGATTTCGGCCGGGGTCATTTTCACACCATCGATGGAAACCGCGTCACCCTTCTCGAAGCCGATCTCGACAAACGTTGCCTTGTCGGGTGCAGCCTCGGGGCTGATGGTGCGCGAATAGACATATTCCTCGGCCGGGATGCTTGGGTCTTCCAGCACGCGACCTTCAGAGGAGGTGTGCAGCAAGTTGGCGTCGACCGAGAAGGGCGCTTCGCCGCGCTTGTCCTTGGTGATGGGGATCTGGTTCTGTTCGGCGAACTCGAGCAGTTTGGTGCGCGAGGTCAGATCCCATTCACGCCAAGGTGCGATGACCTTGATGTCCGGGTTGAGTGCGCGGGCTGCCAGTTCGAAACGGACCTGGTCGTTGCCCTTGCCGGTGGCGCCATGGGCGACGGCGTCGGCACCGACTTCCTTGGCGATTTCGACGAGACGCTTGGAAATCAGCGGGCGGGCGATGGAGGTGCCGAGAAGATAGACGCCTTCATAAAGGGCATTGGCGCGGAACATCGGGAACACAAAGTCACGCACGAATTCCTCACGGACGTCTTCAATGTAGATGTCCTTGATGCCGAGCATTTCGGCTTTCTTGCGAGCCGGTTCCAGCTCTTCGCCCTGACCAAGGTCGGCGGTGAAGGTCACCACTTCACAATTATATTCGGTCTGGAGCCATTTGAGGATAATGGACGTATCGAGGCCCCCGGAATAGGCCAGCACGACTTTTTTGATATCGCCTTTTTTTGCCATGCGATTTCACCTGATCAGCTTGAGGGACGCCCTGATTGCATGGCGTCCGGAAGGATGGAAAGAGACGGGTTCTCTTTGGGTTCTGGCGGCACTATAGGCGGTCTAATATCCTGTGCAAGGGGGATTTACGGTAAATCCTGTTCTGAAAGGGCCTCAATCCTCTTCTCGTTTCCTTTTTGGCCCCTTCTTCGGCTTTGTGGTGAGGGCGTTATGGATGTCGGTGACCTCGCTTGCGAAGAAGTGCCAGATGGACAGAGCCACAGACCGGAGGTGGAGCCAGAGGGCAACGGCTCTGGAGGCAACGACAGGCTGGAGCCTGTCTCCCCATCGATCCCAAAGCGCCTCAAGGCGTTCATTGTCGATGGCAAAGCGACTGTCCCTGATCAGAAAGACCGAGAAGAGTGCCATGGTCCATGCGGTGATGGCCCATGAGATGAGGATGTCCGAAAGATAGTGGCCGCCGAACAGGATGCGGTTGAAGGAGACTAAGGCGACAAAAGCGGCGAGGATCCAGAAGGAAAGCTTGCGCCAGCCGATGGGCAGAAGCAGCACCAGACCAAGCATCCAGAAGGACATGGCCCCCTCGCCCGAGACGAAGCTGCAATTGTTCTGGCAGTTCCCGGCGACCACCCAGACCTCCGAATAAGGCCAAGAGCCGCCGAAGAGGTCGGTTTGCACCGGACGGGCGCGGCCCCAGTTGGCTTTCAGCATGCCGTTGACGATCAGCCCCGGGCCGATTGCTGCCACTGCGATGAGATAAAGCACCGGTGCGAGCGAGAAGACCTTCTTCAGCCGAGGCCAGAACAGGCGGGCGATGAGAAAGAGGGCTAGCAGAATGATGATGAGACGGGGGGCGACGATGCCCAGCCGCCTGAGGCGGTAGGGGAAATAGAGGTTTTTCAGCCAGAAGCCGTCCGCTGCGTCGTGAAAGAGGCTCGTGATCCAGATGTCGAGTTCGGGCGCGATCAGGAACGGGATCGTTATGATGGCGGTCAGCAGCGTTGCAAGATAGATCGGGCGCTTTCGGGCTTCACTTTTCAAGGCGTCGAGCATTTGCAGCGGTCTTTCGTCTGGCCGTTGGTGCCTCAGGGACTGTTGCCGGTGGTAGCCGATTTTTGCCTTGAAGGGAAGCGGGCAATGGCACCCGGAGCGTTGACCGGCGTGCCTTGCCATGAAAAAAGCGGGGTATCGGCCCCGCTTCTTTTCAACGTCTTATATTTCGCGCCTGCCGGGTCAGTCTTTGAGCAGGCCGGCTCTTCTGAGCCACGGGAACAGTGGCTGCCATTCGGGGCGTTCAAGGGGATCTTCGAACGGATCTCGTTTGGCGCTATTCCGTTTGGCGCTTTCCCATAGCAATAGACCTTCAACGGGTAGCATGGGCTTTCTCCTGTTGGTTTCGGGCATGACAATACCCCTCCGCTCGATCGCACGGATCGGTCGTTTCTGAATGCAGATTTCGGGTTCAGGGAGGCGCGCTACCGTCATGCGGACGCGAACCTCGAAGAGGTGGGGAGCGGGCGGTGCATGAGGCAGCATCGCTCGATCATCTTCTATGCTGGTAATCTAGCACTTGCTTTGAGGATGCTGTAGAGCACTCACTGAAAGATATTTTTCACTGGTGTTCGTTGCAAGCGACATGATTGAAGACGAGTATGCGGGCCATGGAAGCAAGTTGGGATGATCTGAAACTGTTCTTGATTGTTGCCGAAGGCGGTGGTCTGTCGGCGGCGTCTGCGCGCACGGGAATTTCTGCACCGACGATCGGACGGCGTATGCTGTCCCTTGAGCGGACGATGAACCGTATCCTGTTCGAGCGCAGCAGGCGAGGATATGTGCTGGCTGCGGACGGGATCTGCCTGCTTGAGCGTGTGCGCGAGATGTCGAAGATCTCAGGCGAGATCACCGATTGGCACAGCGGAGCCTTTGCCGATCCGTTTGTCGGTATTGCGGGGGACTCGTGGCTGGCGATGTTTCTTGCGCAGAATAACAAGGCCCTGTCGCACGGGCCGGGGGATATCCGCTTCTGCTGCTTTGATGCGCAGGACGGTCTCAACATGATCAACCGGGATAGCGACATTGCCATCATCAGCAATCCGCCGCAGACAGGCAATTTTTGCGGTGCGCCCTTCGGTGACAGCGGCCTATGCGGTCTATCAGTCACCGGAGCTTGGGGATGCCGAGGATCGTCCGTGGGTGTCGCTGGGCAAGGAAGAGGCGCGCTTTCCGCCAGAGCGTTGGGTGTTCGAGCGTCATGATCTGGGGATCTATGGCTGGACCAACAGCCCGCACGTGCTTTTGCAGATGATGCGGGCGGGGCAGGGGCGTAGCGTGCTGCCCTGCTTCATTGGCGATTCACTGCCTGATCTTGAACGGGCAAGTGACGTGATCGAGGAACTGACGGTGCGGCTTCATCTGGTGGTCAATGACGATGATCGTCACCGGGCCGAGATCCGCACCATGCTGGACCGGATCACCTCTCTGCTGCATGACAATGCGAAGCTGTTTGCGGGGGAGAGGGAGAGGGCTTAGACGCTTTTCTGTCAGCGTCCTGTCACAGGCTCTTGGGCTTGTTGTCGAGGGTTCGTTTGACAATGCCCGCCCCACGGCCTGCGATCAGCCAATAGACGAAGCCGCCAACGAGCCCTGAGGCAAGGGCACGGATATCAAGGCCAATGGCAATCTGGTCCATCGGCTCGCCCGGTGCTCGGGTTGCCAGCATGGCAATGCCAAGGCCGCAGATGAGATAGAGCCAGAGGCCGCGCAGGGAGAAGAGCTCGGCAATGATGAGCCCCAGAATGGTGGGATAGAAGACCGCCGAGCCGAAGATGCCTGCCAGTGCAAAGCCGGAGAAGATCGTGAAGACATTCTCCAGAACCGGGTCTCCGACCTGGGTTGGCTCCATCGCCAGAACCGCGAAGCTGAGAAAGATGCTGGCGGCCAGAATGGCGAAGGCAAGGCCCACCGGTACCATGATGAGGCGGGCGATCAGTCGGGACAGGCTCACGTTATTCTCCTTGCGGGCAAGAGGGGGGCGGGGCTTGATGCCGCCCTATTCGTCCTCTTCCATGTCGTCATCATGGCCATCGCCTGCAAGGTTGGCAAGGCGCATTCTCTCCAGAGCGGCGAGTT